>CAJXHA010000192.1 GCA_913053615.1 uncultured Bacteriovoracaceae bacterium
AAAAACATTTGGTGATTTTCTTTTAGAATCTATTTCTGAAGTGAACTCATTACAGAATCAAGCTGATAATGCAGTTCAAAAACTAGCAAGTGGAGAATCAAAGAATTTACATGAGACTCTCTTAGCTGTTGAAAAAGCTGAAATTGCTTTTAAGACAATGAATCAGGTCAGAACGAAAGTAATAGACGCTTATCGTGAGATCATGAAAATGCAAGTTTAGAGCACTTGCACTAATTAAGGAACTTATAAATTTAAGTTCTAGCTCTAACAAACCCCTAGGAAGGGCAGGGAAACATTTACGGGAAGAAGATATCAGGAGGATACTTTGAACGACTTTTTTAAACAGATCACGCAAAACTTCTCAGACTTTTTTAAGTCTTTAGATGTGAATCGAAGAATAGGTCTCGTGACAATTGGAACGCTCATTATGGTAGCGATTATTACAATTGTTATGTGGGTATCCAAAACTCAGTACAAACTCCTTTACACTGACTTAAATGAAGGTGATGCAGTAAAGATTCAGCAAATGTTAAAGAAAGGTGGAATCCAGTATCAAGTTGAAGATGGTGGAAAAAGTATTTATGTTCCTGAGGATCAAGTTGAAGTTTGGAGATTAGAGATCGCAAAGCAAGGTGTTGATTTTAGCTCAACAATTGGTTACGAAGTTTTTGATAATCAAGCTTTTGGGACAACAAGTTTTGTTCAAAAAATTAATAAGCAACGTGCACTTGAAGGTGAGTTAATGAAGACCATTAAGCACATTCGTGGGGTAAAGCGTGCACGTGTTCACTTATCTTTACCTGAATCAAGCCCATTTGTGAGTGAGAAAAAGCCACCTAGTGCTTCAGTTGCTCTTGATGTTGAAGAGGGTCTTACCCTAACAAAAGATGAAATTAAAGGGATCCAACACTTAATTAGTGCCAGTGTCGATGGAATGAGAGTTAAGGATGTTGTGATTATTGATAATAAAGGTGGAAAACTTACTGAGAATGTTGGTGATCCATTAGCTCAATTTACAGCAAATAGATTGGCCTTAGAGTCTAAACTAAATAGAAAGTATGAGTCTCAAATTGAAGAAATCTTAAAAAGAGTTGTTGGTGAAGGAAAAGTTATTGCAAAGGTTAATGCAAGAATGGACTTTACTGAGTCATACGAGACTAAAACTTCATATGATGGAGAAAACACAGCGGTAGTAAGTGAAGTTGGAAATAAACAAGTTTTAGAGGGGAGAAGACCATCTCCACAAGGTATTCCAGGCTCAAGAAGTAACCTTCCTGGTGAGAGACCTCAGCCAGGTATTCCTGAAACGAGAAATAATGTTAATAAAGAATTAACGACTAAAAACTATAATGTACCAAAGACAGTGACACAGTCTAAGAAACCAACAGCTGAAATCCAAGCTTTAAGTGTGGCCGTGATGGTAGATGGAAAAAGAATTCCTGTACTCGATGAAGATGGCGTAGCAATGGTGGATGAAGATGGAATTCCTGTAACAAAGTATGAGCCATGGTCAGAAGCAGAAATTGCAAACTTTGAGCAAATCGTTGCAAGTGCAATTGGTTTAGATGCAGCTCGTGGAGACAAAATCACAATTAAGAATATGGAATTTGCAAAAGAAGACCTAAGTGCAGCTGAAGCTTTACTTCGTCAAAGAGAAAATAGAGAGATCTTAAAGAACCTTACGAAGTACTTAATGATTGGTGTGCTTATAACATTACTATTCTTTGTTGTTGTTAGACCATTTATTCAATGGGTTACAGAGAATACAGTTGAAAGTATTGAAGACTTCTTACCAAAAACAATTGAAGAGTTAGAAAAAATACAGGCAAATCAAAAACTTCCTGGCTTAGAAGATGCACTTCCAACCATTGAAGATAAGATGAACCCTGAAAAAATTGAAAGTAATATGATTAGAGAAAGAATCATTAACCTAGTGGAGTCAAATCCTACCAAAGCAGCACAGGTTGTACATGAGATGATTCATACTCAAGAGGCTGGAAAAGAAATTGCGTAAGTTAGACGCATTTAAAATAAACACAAACCTTAAAGAGGAGAGGTAAAGTGGCTGACGCTAAAACATTAGACCCAGATGTGGAATATGCACTCTTATCGGGATTAGATAAGTCTGCAATTCTTATGAGTAGTCTTGGCCCATCGACGGTAAAGCTTATCTTTAAGCATATGAAAGATAACGACGTTAAACGTCTGATTAATCATATGTCACAAGTTAATAAATCACCGATCTGGATGGTAAAAAGAGTTCTTGAAGAATTCTATTCATACTTAAATGAAGATCAAGATTTATTATTCTCTGAAAACAAAGGTAGAGATTTTATTTTAAGTGCTCTCGGGGAAGATCGTGCGAAACAACTATTGGGTCAAGTTGTTGAAGTTGGTACCTCAAATACATTAGAGTCATTAGAACTAGTAGATACAAGAACATTAGCAAACTTTTTAATTAATGAGCACCCTCAGACTATTGCTTTGATTATTGCTCACTTAACAACTGAAAGAAAAGTTGATGTATTAAGAAAATTACCAGAGGGCTTACAAGCAGAAGTTGTGCTAAGGGTAGCTAATTTAGACTTCGTTTCACCTGAGCTTATTGCACAACTTGATGATGTACTTAAAACTGAACTTAGTACACTTGGTTCAATTGATACACAACAGCTTGGTGGTGTTGAGCCAATTGCAGATATGCTCAATATGATGGATAAAAACTCTGAGAAAAATGTTATGGCAAGAGTTGAAGAGAAAGATCCAGAACTGGCTGAAGAGATTAGAAAACTTATGTTTGTATTTGAAGACTTGGTTTTCGTTGATGATAAAGGGATTCAAGAATTACTTAAGATCGTTGATAACCAAAAGCTTACGATTGCACTTAAAACGGCACCTGAAGAGGTTAAAACGAAACTCTTTAAGAATATGTCTAATAGAGCAGCAGGGCTTCTTAAAGAAGATCTGGAAGCTCTTGGGCCAACGAAGTTATCAGATGTTGAAAAAGCTCAACAAGAGATTGTTCAACAAGTTAAAGATCTTGAAACGAAAGGTAAAGCTATTGTCTCCAGAGGTGGAGAAGGCGATGCAATGGTTTAAAATAAGGATTAGGGTATATGAGCTTAGATGATGAAAATTTAAAAGTTAAGCCTTATAAGTTTGGAAAACTTATTCCATCGAGTAGTGATGATGGTGAACCAAATGTTGTAACTAACTTTGAGATGAAGTCATTAAAAGATGCCGCTAATTTTAAGAATAATATCTCTGCAAAAGTCATTCGTACTGAGAGAAAATTAGAGAAAGGAAGCTCTTTTAGTATCCTTCCTCTCGTTCGTGAACATAGAGGACTAGTTGAGCAAGAAGAGAAAGACTACGAAGCCGCTATCGAAGCAGAAGTACAAAGACGACTTGGTGAATTGTATGAACAAACAAAAGAGCAAGCTTATCAAGAAGGTCACCAAGAAGGTTATGAAGTAGCCTATCAGAAGGGAATGCAATCAATTGAAGAGAAAATTGAAGACTTTGTAGATATGATGAATAGTGTTAAGTCTCAAGTTAATGAGATTATCGAGTTTAATAAAAAAGATTCGATTCATATGATCAAAAACCTAACAAAGTGGATTACTCTTAAAGAGCTTGAAGATGAAGATTATCTAGTAAGACTTCTTAATAAATTAATTTTAGAAATGAATACTAAGAATAATCTGATTGTAAGAGTTAATAAAACATCATTTAAATACATGCCTGAGGTGATTGAAAAAGTTCAAGCTAAAGTAGGTGAATTGCCAAATATAAGAGTTGAAGTGGATCTTGATCATGATGAAAAAGGTATTATCCTTGAGTCTGAGAATGGAATTATTGATGCTTCTTTAGATGCTCAATTTAAGTCTTTAGACAAAATATTTGAGGCAGTGAATACAGATGAGTAATTTAGGCTTTAGTTACAGACAAGCTTATAAAGAGTTCGAGTCATCAACTCCATACCAAAATATTGGAAAAATTCTTAGTTCTAATGGAATGATCTATGAGGCTGCACTACCTCGTGCAGTGATCGGTTGTAATGTAGAGTTTCACACTCAAACTGGTGAAAAGTGCTTGGGTGAGGTTGTTGGAATTGATGGGGCCAAGTGTAAAGTTATGCCTTATGAAGATATAAACGGAATTAACTCTCAAACTAAAATTTATTTAAAAGACCTAACAACAACTATTAATGTTAGTGAGGCCATGCTTGGACGTGTGGTCGATTTTCAAGGTAATCCTATTGATGGTAAGGGCCCAATTGATGGTAATAGTGCTCAAACTAGATCTATCTTTGGTGAGCCTATTAACCCACTAGATAGACCTCCAATTCGTCAGAGTTTAGATACAGGTATAAACGCAATCAATGCCTTTATAACGGCCGGAAAAGGCCAAAGACTTGCTATTATGGCTGGTTCTGGGGTTGGTAAGTCGACTCTTATGGGAATGGTGGCCAGAAATACTAATGCTGATATCAACGTTATCGCCCTTATTGGTGAACGTGGGCGTGAGGTTTTAGAATTTATTCAGTCAGACCTTGGTGAGGAAGGTTTAAAGCGATCTGTTATCGTCGTTGCTACTAGTGATACGTCTGCACTGATTCGTGCTAAGGCAGCTTATACGGCCACAACAATTGCAGAATATTTTAGAGATAAAAATCAAGATGTTATTTTAATGATGGATTCAATAACTCGTTTTGCCATGGCAAATAGAGAGATTGGAATGTCAGTTGGAGAGCCACCAGGTCAGAAAGGTTATGGACCGAGTGTATTTGCAAAACTTCCAAAACTCATGGAGCGTGCTGGAACCAAAGCTGGTGCTGGAACAATTACAGGAATCTATACCGTACTTGTTGAAGGTGGTGATATGGATGAGCCAATTGCAGATGCAGTTCGTGCAATTAGTGATGGACACATTGTCTTATCCCGTGCCCTTGCTGCTAAAAACCACTTTCCGGCCATTGATGTGGGAGACTCTATCTCTAGGGTTATGTCAAAGGTTGTAAGTCGTGAGCATCAAATTGTGGCCGGACACTTACGTGATTTAATGGCTTCTTATAAAGAAAGTGAAGATTTAATTAATGTAGGTGCATATGCCTTTGGTACAAACCAAAAAGTTGATAAGGCCATTAGTATTATTGATGATATAAATGATTTATTAAGACAACCAGTTGATGAGTCATACTCTCTAGATGATATGTTTGATCGCTTAGTCGATATTGCTCGTAAAGCTGAGGCACAAGTTAACCCTGACTTTTTAGAGGGGGATAATCAATAATGAAAGGTTTTAAGTTTAAATTAGATGCAGTTTTAAAAGTGAGAAAACTTAAAGAAGATCAGTGCAAGATGGAACTTGGACGTTTGCAAGTTGAAAAGCAAAAAAGAATTGATGAGATAAAAAGACAAAATCTAGGTATTGATAAGGCCTATGGAGATCAAGAGTCAACTGTTCAAAAAGGTGCAACAGGACTTGATTTAAGGTTCTACCCATACTTTATGCAGGGAAAACGTACGAATATAATGCTTTTAGAACAAGAGATTGCTGAGATTGAGAAAGACATCGCTCATAAGAACAAAGAATTAATCGATCACAGAGCTAATGTTAAAGTCTTAGAGTCTATGAAAGAAAAACAACAAATGAAGTATAAAAAAGAATTAAATAAGAAAATTGATCAAGACATTGAAGAACAAGTAATGAATTGGATGCAATTTAAAAAGGCTAATCTATGAAAAATATAGTTTTCATAATTTTGATTATGAGCTCCCTCAGTGCTTTGGCGGCTAAAGCGGATAAAGAGACTAAGAAGGGCGAACTTGTCTACACTGAAGCTGATTTTAAAAAGAAACTTAAAGATCAAGTTGATAAAGCTGTTGATCGCTTAAAAAAATCATCTGTTGCAAAATTAACAAAAGAAATTCTAGATAAAGAAAGAGCTCTCGAGGCGAGAGAAGAGGCCTTAAATCAAAAAGAAGAACAAGTGAAAATGGCAGAGCAAACGCTTGCTCAAAAAATTATTTCATTTGAAAAAGAACAAGAAAAACTACTTGGTTGTTTAGATGAAAATGAAAGAAATAAGATTACTCGTGTTAAGCAATTAGTAAGTGTGATCTCGAATATGAAGCCTCAGAAGGCAGCTGAGCTATTATCCGTGCAAGATACTCAGATTTCAGTAAAGATTTTAGAATTAATTAAGCCAGAAAGGGCATCTAAGATTTTTAACCTAATGGATAAGGAAGTTTCTGCCCGGCTTCAAAAACAATACCTAAATATGACAAAATGATATGGTGAGACAAAAAGGAAAAACACTTTAATGAAAGATTTAAGTAACATTTTATTAGGAACACAATCGGCGACTGCCCCTGGTAGTGCTGGTTCTGTTGTATCTAGTGAAGCACGTGCTTTATCTAAATTAGGTGAACTCGCTAATAATAGCCCTGAACTAGCACTTCTC
>CAJXHA010000193.1 GCA_913053615.1 uncultured Bacteriovoracaceae bacterium
AAAAAAAGATTGGAATATTCATAAAGTTTGTGAAAATCAAAAATGTTTAGAGATCGTTGAAATTCAAAATCATAAACCTGGAGCGAAGAAAATTCTTTTAATGCCAGGCCTATTTCAAAATGCATATATCTTTGACCTGCTTCCTACAAAGGGAATCAGTCTCGCTCGTTATATGATTGAGAAGTGGAATCTTCACCCATTTATTTTACACACTCGTGGTGTCGGGTCATCAGACTATATACCGAATTCAAATATGGATAGTATCGCCATGGAAGATATCCCAAAGGCAATTAATTATTTGTATCGCCTTAATGGGAATAAGAAAATCCTTATTGGAGGACACTCCCAAGGAGCTATTACTCTCCAGGCCAGCCTAGCTGGTCTAAGTCAGTGCTTAGTAGTTCCATGCTTTAATCCTATCGTTGCCAATAGTAGACAAAGAAAAATTGAGAAGGTCGCATTACTTGCTGGAAATACAGCTATGAGCTTTGAATATAAATCAATTTTAGAGCCTATTTCACAAGCGGCCTTAAAAGCTCATTTACTTTTTAGACCATTAGATGAAATCGATCTTAATACATTTACTAAGATTACTATGCTTGTTACCAGAGTTCCTTTTTGGGAGTTTCTATACAATAGAGAGAACGTATCACAAGAGGCACGTGATGCTCTTTATAAATACAGCGTTGACACTTCAACTAAGGGAATCCTTTTACAATTCGCTAAAGGTGTCATTAATAAAGACATCCGCACTGAAAAAAGTGGTTTTAGTTGGCCAAAGAATAATCGCTTTATTCGTGTTCCTCTTTTTCAACAAACATATGGCGATGACAAACTTGCAGATCCCATCAGTACTAAGAGAGATTCTTTTGCCCATATAGGTAGTCGAGAGAAAGAATATGAAACGATTTGGGATCGTGGGCATGAGGACTTTTTTATGAATCAAGATCTACACAGAGATCTTGATAGTGTGTTTTCTTTTTTAACTAAATAAATGTTTAGCTAATTACACATTTAAAATATATTTCTTAACATTCTTTTTAAGTAAGTTTCGTAAAATCTTAAATAACAATAGGAGAACTTATGAAACTTACAAGCATTTTAATTTTATCAGCACTTACATTTAGCACTAGTTTATTTGCCGCCAATAAAGGGGGCGTTTTTATTGAACCACTTTTGTCATATCAGAACTCAGATTTTAAAGTCGATTATCCAAGTCCCTTAGGCGACTCCGATGGAACGATTACTGGTCCTGGGATTGGTGGAAAAATCGGTATCCATATTTATGAATCATTTTTAATTGGAATTGATGGTCGCTACTCTAGAGTGAATTTTACCGATGACGACAATAATTATGATGCCAGTGCAAATTTATATAATGTAGGTCCGACTGCGATCTTACAATTGCCAACTGATATTAGTCTGCGCTTATGGGCCACACTTATTACTCATGGACAAATGGATCCAGAAAAAGAGAATAATTTTGATGTGGAATTTACTCAAGCATCGGGCAGAAGAGTTGGTGCCGGTATTATGTTAGGAACTTTAAGTTTAAACTTAGAATATCAAACGATTTCTTATGATAAGACTAAACTTGAATCAGTTGGACAATTTAATAGCTCAACTAGTTTTGATAATGTTGAATTAACAGATGAAGGCTATGTTATGAGTATTAGTTTTCCTTACACCCTATAATTATAAGGCATCTCTTTGGGGATAAACTTGAGTTTTATCCCCTCTCGCTTTTCTAAGCTTTTTTAAATCGATTGCAATAACCTGCGGCTCACCTGCTCCGGGAAAATGACTAACTCCCCCCAATTTAAAATACTTATTTTGAGGCCAAAAGAAACTGGCTCCACCAACATATGAGTGCCATGGCTCTTTATCACTTCCATGTCCACCATTTAAAAAGACATAACTCATATTCTCTATTGCCCTTGCTCTAGAGGTTGCTCTCACTCTCTCTCTTCCATAAGCTCCATCAGTTTGGCTTGGTACAAAAATAAGTTCGGGTTTTAATTTTTTTAATTGAACTGAAAGCTGAGGGAATTCTGAGTCATGACAAATCAATATGACAAATGAGAAGTCTTTTGTTTTAAAAAGTTTTACTTGGTTTTTAGCATTAGCAATTTTATGCTTCTTCTCCCAAGGTGTTGGGTAAACCTTGTCTTGGTAATTAATCATACCTTTCGCATTAATAAAATAGGCCCTATTAAGTAGCTTATTTTTAATTTTAGTATAACTTGTGGCTCCAATAATATTTATCTGATATTTTTTTGCGAGTTCACTTAATTCTTTTTCATAACTATTACTTACAAGGGCAAGATCATTAATTTCTTTATCAACATCTTTGGGCTCTTTAGTAAAAACATCCAAGGTATTTAGTTCTGCTAAAAGAATGTACTTAGCACCTTTTTTAGAAGCCGCTCTTATGTCACTTTCCACTTTTTGCATATGCTCAGGGAATGTTTTTCCTCCCTGAATAAAAAATCTTGAGAGAGCAATTTTAGTATTTCCTACTCCATTATAAGGCTTTGGAGTATGAGCACAAGAAAGAGTAATAAGAGTCAAAAGGATTAAATAAATATTTTTCATATAATCATCATATCAAAAAAAAATTATCTTCATAGTCTTGACATTTTTTTTGATGATATTAAATTTTAAATATGGATTGATCATCCAGTGGATAATACATCTTTTTAAATGGACTTTTACAAAGGAGGTTTAAATGACTTGGATGTTAGATGTTCACGAAAGAAATCTTAATCTGAGCCAAATCTGGTGCCAATCAAGTACAAAGTATACTAAGGTTATGGATTATAACCTTCCCCCTCCACTCACTTAGAGTGGACGCTTAATTTGAAAATTTCCTTTGCTTACGTATTGGGCCTAATAAAATTGGCAGTTAGGCCCTTAATGTCTATTTTTTAGACACCCCATAACATTATTTCAGTGAGAGCAGATAGTTTTCACAGTTTTGATATATTAGATATATGAAAACTATAATTTTACTGGGTCTATTAACTGGCCTAACTTATGCTCAAGCAATAAATGTTCACTGCAATGGAGAATCTATTCGTAGAGGTGATTCCTTTAACTTAATTGGTAATCTTGAAGACTTAAGCCAAGATCAATTAAGAGGTGGATTTACCATTGATATAAATGGAGAGGCCGTCAAAGAAGAGATTGTTGAGGCACAAGGAGAACTTAAAGGTATTCGTTTTAGAAACCTTATTAATTCAGATACAATTAAAATCGCATTTAAAAATAAGAATTCTAATTTAAAAACGATTACGATTAGACCAAATTCTAGACAACGATCAACTATAAAGTATCGTAATGGTCAAACTGCTAGTTCTTATTGTGAAGTTATATCTGAGAATTAAGAGCTTCTACTAAATTTTTATTTGCAGGAGAATTATTACCTGCATTTAAAGTAGATAATCTAATACTTGATTTATCATTATAATAACAAATAAGTGCCGTCTCAACGTTATTAAATCCAGTAATGATAATTCCACGACAATCAGTTACACCATCAAGAAATTGCTTAACGGCCATACTTTCTTTATTCTCATAGACTTTATCCATTAAAGAGATTGTATCAACTGAAGCATCTCCATAATTACAATGTCCAACTTTATCAACTTGAATGTTTAAAACTGAAAAGTTACCACCAGTAATATTACAAGTTCTGATTTGAGGGTTACGTTGTGCGAATGCACTTACTACTAAGATTGTCATAATTATTAAAGTTTTCATGGCTTCCTTATAGCATAAAAGAAAACCATGAAAATCTTTATTGTAATAAATGACCTATATTTTAGTTTAATTTAGAGATAAGCGAGCAACTGCAGGAATATCCTCAGGATTTAACTCTTTCCCAAAATTGGCCTGCACATGCCTACCAACAACATTCGCCCCAACATAGGCCAACTGAATCCTCATACTATTAAGAACGTTAATTCCTCCGCCCCCAGAGAAGCTAGCAATGGCAGTCTTTTTGCCATTAAAATATTTTCTCCAATCTTTACTTGAGCGTGATGTCCATGCAATAAAATTAGTAAGTGTTGGTGGGACTCCTCCATTATACTCAGGTGCAATCACCACTAGAGCATCTGCTTTTTCTAAGTCAAAAAGGTGTTTTTCTAATTGGCTTGGAATTCCCTTGCCCTCTGCTGCTGGTGAGTAAAGTGGTAGATCTAAGTCCACCAGATCAAGTATCTCTGCACTAGCATCTAATTGTTCATATTCTTTTTGAAAGTCTTTTGCTAGTTTTAAATTTTGTCCATTACTAGCTGTTATAATTAATACGTTTTTCATTTACGCCTCCGGAACTTCTATTAATAATAATTGTGTATCTTTATTTGCTCTTATTGTCACTTGCTCGAATTCATCAATTCCTAATGCATCTCTTGTGTTCAACTTATGCCCTGCTATCTCAATCTCTCCATCAATAACAAAAGCGTAAAGTCCATTGGCCTTTAGTTTCAGTTGATAATCTAGGCTTTGCCCAGCATCTAAATCACTTAACCAAAAAAATGCATCTTGATTAATTTCAATCGAATCATCTCTGCCATCTGGAGAAATAACTAATTGCAATTTATTCTTTCTTTCCTGTGCTATGAATTTCTTCTGTCCATAACGAGGTTCAATACGCTTCTTTTTTGGCAATACCCAAATTTGTAACATATTAACATCTTCATCTGCGGAGTGATTATACTCTGAATGATATACCCCAGTTCCTGCACTCATCAACTGAACTTCACCATGACGAATTATTGTTTCATTCCCCATCGTGTCTTTATGTTTCAGGCTTCCTCTTAAAGGAACAGTGATAATTTCCATATCCTGGTGAGGATGCGTTCCAAAACCTTGTGATGGTGCAATGTAATCATCATTTATTACTCTTAGTGCCTTATAACCCATCATCTCTGGATTATAATAATTCGCAAAACTAAATGAATGATAAGATTGAAGCCATCCATGATTTGCATGTCCTCTAGAATTAGAAGGGTGTAATACAGCATTCATAGTTCCTCCTTGTACTTTAGCCCTAAGTAAACTCAGTGGGCCAAAACTTAATAATGTATAAATAGAATTCCTAATAAAGTTTCTTCTTTTCATACATATACTTTACGGCAGAACAATATAAAAAAATATTATTATTATTTAATAGAGATAATAAACTAAGCCTATAGAGACTTGTGTTTACAGCTACTTACTGTACCTATCTTTTTGTTCTAAAAGAAAATTATACATCTCAGATGGCAGTGGATATTCACTATTTGGATCTACAATCTCTCCAATAAAAGGAATGATAACTTTGCACTCAGAGCACTCAGAGCTTAAATCAATCGGAGGATCATACCAATTATGAAGAGAGAAATTAAACATTCCCCAATGAATGGGAATAAGTTTTTGTGCCCTTAAGTCCTTAAATGCTTTTGCCGTTTCATCTGGCATCATATGTACAGCTTGCCATCTCCAATTGTATTGGCCATTTTCTAAAAAGGCATAGTCTATTTTAGGAAATCGCTTTGCGATTTCTTTAAAGTGTCCTGCATAACCAGAATCACCACTAAAGAAGATAGATTTCTCTCCAGCTTCAATCATCCACCCACCCCAAAGGGTAGCATTATCAATGAACTTGGTACGTCCAGAGAAGTGCTGTGCCGGAGTAAAGGTAAATTTTGTTCCAGCAAAATTAACACTTCCCCACCAATTAAAATCAATAATTAAATTCTTCTTTATCCCCCAAAAATTTAAATGAGACCTAACTCCTAAGGGTACTAAAAACTTTGTTTCTTTCTTATCCTTAAAATACTCAATACTCTCTCGATCTAAGTGATCATAATGATCATGAGAAATAAGTACGTAATCAATTTTAGGAAGGTCTTTTAATTTAATAATGGGTTTTTGAAAACGTTTAGCAATAAAGCTTAATGGACTAGCAAACTTAGAGAAGACAGGGTCAATTAAAATATTTATCCCCTCTACTCTTAATAAAATTGTACTATGTCCAAACCAGACAAAGTGAATTCCCTTTTTGCTATTAAATATTTCTTTATCAAAGGCCACTTCTTTAATTTTAACATCTGGCCACCCAACTGTAGTCGGCCAATAGTACTCATAAAATGAATCCCACTCACTAGAGCGACTAAGCATTTTCTCTATAACTGTAGGGTCTTCATTTACAAAGCCCCCTGCATCCTCAGAGTAATTAGCATATTTTTTAAAGCTTTCTTTATAGGCACCACTTGGTTTTTCCCCAAGGTTTTGGGGATAAAAGTATATTCTTGAAAGTATAACTAAGAATAGAAATACAAATAAGGAAAGAACCAGAATAATTTTCTTTAACATGAAATGAATTTAACACATTTTCAATAAAGTTTAAAAGAATCTATTTATTAAATCTTTTGCCTTATTACTTATTGTTTCAAAAAATCCA
>CAJXHA010000194.1 GCA_913053615.1 uncultured Bacteriovoracaceae bacterium
ATGTATCTAGATTACCTACATGATCCTACTTTAAACTTCAGATTTGGACTTATGCTTCTGCCAGTTGGTTTTATTAATGAGCAACATGAACCAGTTCTCTTTCCATCAGTTCGTCGCCCAGAAGTTGAGCGATTAATTATCCCTTCGACTTGGAGAGAGATTGGTGTGGGTACTTTTGGTAGTATCGGAAATATTGATTATAAGGCCTATATTGTAAACGGTGGAGATGCTGATGATATTACTACATCTAACTTCAGAGGTACTCGTAAAAAAGGTGGAGATGGCGGAGACAGTGATAATACTAACGCATCTACAGGAGCAGCAGTTGTAAGACTTGACTATAATGTTGATACTCAAACTAGTTTTGGTGCATCCATTTATAAAGGTCAAGGTAGTTCTGATAATAGTGAGAATCTTGAAACAACTCTTTATGACTTACACGCTCAGTACCAATATAAAGGTCTAAGACTAAGAGTTCTTTATACTGAATTAAACTATGACAATGTAGATGATTGGAACGATGTAAATAATGGTACTAATAGTAATGGAAATGCACAGACTAATCTTCAGTCAAAGCTACAAGGTGGATATATTGAAGCTCTTTATAATGTGTGGCAAGGTAAGAAAGTTGCAGCTCTTGAGCCATTTGTGCGTTACGAAAGAGTTAACTTAAATGCTGATTATAACGAAGATGATTATACATACGATGGTGCAAAAGATAGACATTCTTACCGTGTAGGACTTGCCTATAAACCAACTGTTCGTATAACATTTAAAGCAGATTATGCATTTATTGAAAATAAAGCTGATAATGCTGTTAATGAATTTAATTTAGGAATGGGTTTCAACTTCTAAATGTTAAAACTAATAAGTTTATTACTATTAATTAATACTTCTTGGGCCGCTAACCGTACTTATCAAGCGGCCTTAGAAGAAAATTACCCAAATTGTCTTGCTGACAAAGAAATAATCTATTTAACCAATGAGCAAAAATCTAAGATTGAAGAGCTCTCTGGTGCCAAGGTTCTTTCAAAAATTAAAATTAAATATTTTAATAAGTGTAATGGCTCTGCCATTTATATTGACTCACATATCGTGAGAACCCTAAATGAAACTCTTCTGATTGAAATTAAAGAAGGGAAAATTGAAAAATTAGAAACAATTAGCTTTATGGAGCCACAAGAATATAAGTCACCTACAAAGTGGATTGCTAAGTTTCTAAAAAAACAACTTGATGAAAAACTAAGAATTAATGCTGATATAGATGCTCTAAGTGGTGCCACCTTAACTGCGGTTGCCGTTACGAATGCCTCTCGCAAAATTTTGGCCCTTCATCAGGTACTTAATGAAAAGAAATAAGAGTTATCTTTTCACCCATATCGCAAGTTATCTTACAATCCTTCACGGAATTATCTACTTCATTATTAAATACTTTATGAAAACTGAGAGTGAATATGGACTACTTCCTCACCCATTACAATCTTATTTTCAAGGTATTCATATTGTCTTTAGCCCATTATTAATTTTTGCCTTTGGACTTTTATTTAAAGACCATATTGTAAAAATGTATAAGAATGCTCTTTATAAAAGAAAGACTGGAATTACTTTAGTTCTCACTATGACTGTGATGATTATATCTGGTTACTTAGTTCAAGTTATTTACCAAGCACAAAGTAAAGAGCTGGTGGCAATAATACATATTGCAATCAGTGCACTCTTTACTGTCGCCTATTTAATTCACCATCTATTTAAAAGATAGGTATTTAAAAGATAAATCAATAATTATTAGAATAATAACCCGATAATCAAAAATAACCCTGATTGATCATACTCATCAAATTTAATCATATTATACTCAGCCCCTAAGATAATATTACTAAATGCATGAGCATAACCGATTGATGCAAAATAGCCTAGATAGTTCTCTGAGCTTTCATCTGTCTCTCTATTGACTTCATTTATCTCAACATCAATAGAATGATAAGAGAGTCCAGCTGCTGCTCTAAGACCAGGAAGAATATAATAAAAAACACCACCTTGTAGGTAAGAGTTTTGAATACTAAGTTCTGAGCGTAAATTTCCACTTAGTGTGGCCACTTCATCATCTGACTCTGTATCGGTATAACCATAAGTTGCAATGACTCCCCAATTATTCTCGATAAATAACTCGGATTGAATCATAAAACCTGTTCCACTAGATGTTGCATCTTCACTATCAACCTGTGCACTACCAAAGCGAGCAGAAAAATTTACGGCCTTAAAGGCATAAGCATTTAAAGAGAGAAGTAAGAGTAAAGCAATTTTCATTTTAAGATCCTTTTTGAAAAGAAGAATAATAAATTAACCATGGTCAAAACCATAATAATCATAACTGAAGTAGGAATACGATCATTTAGACCTAGCCCACTAAAGCCAATTAGCACACTTAGACCATTAAAGAGTAAAACATAGAAAATACTATAATTAAGATTCTTCATATGGGTTAAGAGCATAAAGATAGGTGCCATGAGGAGCATACTCAGAGTAAATACCAGTCCTAGAATATGAACACTTAAAGACATAAATAAGACTAAAATAATTTGATGTGAGATTTTTTGTTTTTCTTCAGAGAAAAGAGCAATATCAATGGACTCCTTTAAAAAGACTTTTCTTTGTTTAATATAAAATAAAACAAAGAGAGCACTAAAAAGAGATATTAATATAGACTCTATCTTAGATGCTGTAACAATATCACCTAACATCGAATTAACCATATGACTTTCAATCATTGGATTCAAGCTCATAAATAAATTATTTATCGCAATAAGAAAGAAAACATAGACCAATGAAACTTCTAAGCGGATAAGATTATACTTTTTAAGCATCCAAATAAAAGAAAGGTGCAATGTAATAGCTATCACTAAAGAGATTAGTGACTCCGAGTGAAGACCATGATCAACATGCATATCAAAGACGTTTAATAAGAAAGCCGAAAAGATAATTCCAGATTGTAGTTCTTGTCCTAAGACAAATGAATCAAGTGCTTGGTTACGAGCAATTGTATGAATACCGATGAGTCCAAGAGCTAGTGAAAGACAAAATCCAGCAATTAAATTTGGCCAATAAAAACTTAGCATGTCCATTTGCTTAAATCCTCTTTGCGGTGACCTAAATCAGTATGCCCAGTGATTAATAAACTACGACCTGATTTAATATAATTATCTAAATATTCTTTTACCAAAACAATTGATTTTTGATCTAAGTGATTAAAAGGTTCATCTAAAATCATAAAGTCTGAGTTCTCAGCAAAGACTCGACTAAGCATTGCCTTTTTTCTCTCTCCCCCACTTGCTGTTTGGAGTGCAATATCAAACATACTCTTAGGATAGAATGGATACTCTACTGAGCTTACATCTCTTAGAGCAATGGGTAGCTTAGGGTTCTTATTAGATAATTGTGCTAAATAACTATATGAATTAAAGCTTCTCGTCAGCTCTCCTGCATAGGCCTGATGCTTATTTAGGATACTAAGGATCAATGTACTCTTGCCCACTCCATTTTCACCGACTAAGTGAAGTGCTTCTCCTTTGCGCATTTTAAGATTCACATCTTTTAAAAGCACATTACCGCTTGCAGTAAAAAGGCTAAAGTCCTTTAATTCAAAGACTGACATTATCTACCAACTCATTAATAAAGTTCTCATAATGCTTTAGATAATCATCTGAACTTAAGGGATGCATTTGTGCTTTAACATAATTGATTGAACTTATATCTTTAAATTTATTTAAATATCTTTCAGGAGAAACATTACTCGCAAGTACCAGAGATACTTTTTCATCCATTGCTTTTTTTGCAGTCTTTGCCAGATAAACAGCACTAGGTAAAACACCAGGAACTTCCTCTAAAGATCCGACACTAATTAAATCAAAGTCTCTTAAAAAATAATTAAACTCAGTATGATAAACCATGAACTTTTTCATTTTAATTGGCTTTAATAGTTTTTTTACATTAGCTATTTGAGCATCAAATTTAGCGAGAAGCTCAGTGTATTTATCCTTAGAGTACTCGAGTCCAACTCGCTCCATACACTTTGCAATGGTTTTAATAACACTTTTCATCTCCACGAGAGAAAGAGTGTAATGTGGATTTCCTACAGGATGCACATCCCCCATAGAGCGGTCATAATTTGCGATAACTCCAACTTTATTAACATTCTGGCTAGCATCACAATGTCCTTTGCCACCTAATTGAACTGCTTCATTTCCACTTTGTTGAGTAACAACCGGTAACCAACCCATTTCTAATTGCATACCATTTTTAATAAGTAGCTTTGCCTTTGCGACTTTAAAGACAAAACTTGGTGAAGCATCCACAAAGTGTGGATCCTCATTACCTTGTAAGAGATTAATCACTTTTGTATCAGGGTTAAGATTATGCACAATCCATGCAAATTCAGGCAGTGTCGTAACAACACTTGCACTAAGTTTACTCATAAAAATAAAAATTAATAAAGCTAGTTTAGTATACATGGGCAGGGTGTGCTCCTATATTAAAGACAAATTGCAAATGAGCTCTTTGAAAACTCTCTTCTTCCTCTTCTACATCCACGCCATTATGATGTTCAAGGGTGAAACGGGTACGCATAAATTCAGAATTATAATAATTATAGCTTAGTGAGATTGCATGATAATTACTCATTGGCGTTATTCCATCAATGCTTGAGTGACCATGCTCATCATGATCTTCTTCCTCTTCTAAGTCAGCTGGAAGATAAAAATCAAAACGTAATCCTAAACCATGATGACGATTTAAACCTTTTTCAAAATAAAGGTATGCACCTAGATCTTGAAAGGATTCCTCTCCCATCTCTTTTGTCGTTCTTTGCCAAACTTCAAATTGTACTAAGCGATCGATATATTGGTTAACTCTTTTCTTATAAATTAAATCTAAGCCAGCATAGCTACTTCTTGTACCTTCTCCATCTCTTCTTTCAACATAGCTCACGCCACTTTCAATACCTTCAATGGTTGAAAACTCAATAAAATTAGATGCTCTAAGGTAACGAGTTGGTTCATAGGGAGCTGGATTTCCACCATGGTCATGTTCTTCTTCACCTTCTTCCTCGTGTGCTTCTCCATGTTTAAACTCACCACCACTTGTAAGTCCAACCGTTAATTTCCAATTTAAGGCTCCACCTAAAAGACGTGTATATTCAAAGCCCGTGTCCTTTACACCTTCATTTCCAAAAAATGACTTTTGCACAAGCGGAGCTTCTGTAAAAATCCAATCATGTCTATGAAAACGATTAAGTCTACCAAAGCCTAAGAAGAACTTTCCAATTTTAACATTCGCCATTGGTAAAAGCTTTGAACTAAAAAGCATGGCCTCATGCACTTCTAGATGTTCTTCTTCAGCTTGTAATTCATTATGATAGGCCAGAGTTAAAATCCCCTGCCAGGTTTGATCAATTTGTGAAACTGCACTGAATTCAAATTCACGCACAAGCATTCCATCATTTAGATGATTCTCTTTATCAGCACCTTGGTCTAAATTATCTCCACTGGCCACAATATCAGCACCAGCAAACCAATTAATTAGTTGAAGGTTATTATTTTGAGCAAATGCACTCGTTACAAGTAAAAACATTAATAAAATCAATCGCATACGGTCTCCTAAATTTGCCCATACCTTATCAAATTTAGAACGACTTTAGAAGAAATTTGAGTGTCAAAAGCTTTTACACCCCTTGTAGTAATTTCAATCTGACTCAAATCTGAGAGCAATTTTGGATAAAATAGGATGGAAACTATTAAATTCAGGAGAGAAGATGAGAAAATTAATACTAGCAAGTGCTATTGGCGTATTTAGCTTCAATGCGTTAGCCTACAAACTCAATCAAATTGAAATTAAAACTAATCCTGCTTTAGTTGGAAAAGTTAGAATGGAGATAGAACTAAAGAAACCATGGTTTAGAAGTGCTGGTGAAAAGACAATTGATATTGATGAAAATTCTGAATTAGTTCAATTAGATAAAACTGAGAATATAAGTGCGATCAATTATAAAATCTTTATCGATTCAGATATCAATGTTGGATCACAAGATACTCAGTCGGCAATCCTTAGTGGAAAGCTAGATATTAAAGGTTCAAAGAGTAAGTTTAAAGGTAGTGAAATTAAAGGTGATGACCTTGATATTTTAACTCGCCATAAATTTAAAGCAGATATTGAGTGTGATAATATTATGACTTCATCTGTTGATGGGGAAAAACTTATTATCTCATTAGAAAGCTTTGCCAATATTTCTAATTGTCGCGGTGATGATATTCATTATTATACTTTAAATGGCATTGGAAAAAGAGACGTTGGAGCTGGTAGAAATCATTATACAATTGATCAAGACAAACAATTAGGAAAAGAGTTCGTTGATG
>CAJXHA010000195.1 GCA_913053615.1 uncultured Bacteriovoracaceae bacterium
CTCTTTGAAAGCTCTACAGTTTCTTTAGTAATGCCAAATTCTTTTAGTTTTTCGCTCACAAGGTTTTGAGACATTTCATTAACACTTAATTGTTCATCTTTATTAAGGTTTCCTTCTGGAATTTGTACCGCTAGTTCTTGGGTAACATTATTTACAAACTTCAATCGCTCATTTCTTATGACATAGAGCTTAGGATTATCTGGAGCAATTTTTTGGATGAAATCTTTTGGATAATCTTTTAAGGCCTCAATTAATAACTCATAGTTCTCACCATTTTTTGAATAAACGTCAGTTACAGAGCGAGGCAAGAAGCTAAAATATTCAATATCAATACCAAAGTATTCAGGAACCGCTAATTGCACCATATCTTGAGGTGTGACTGAAAGGGCCTTTGCCGCTGTTTTCATTAATGGTTGAATATCCAGAGCACTTGGAAGATTAAATACCTCTTCGTTTAATTTTTTAAGTCCAATATTTATAAGTTTAGTCTCAAGCTCTTTATTTTTGATCTCATTCCAAATGATCTCTGAACAAGGAGTTTCACCAATTTTAAGTTTGGACACAATGAGATTAATTTTCTTATGTTGGAGGATTTCAATGGCCTCTGCAGCACTTTTTGCATACAGCACTTGCGAGCCAACCCAGACTTTAAAGTTTAATCCATAAAATCTTTGTAGTTCGGAACTTTCTTCGACTATAAGTGTTATATTATCTTGTAAATTCACACTCTCATTATAAGTCATTTTCAACTTTTTATTATAAAAATATAGGCAAATACACCTTAAATTTACATGAGCTTATTGGTAGTATTTAAGGAAATTTTATGAGGAGTGAATAGTGATTAGTCCTAAGGATATTGCTGCGCAAGAAAATAATGGAAACTTTGATAGCTGGAAAGATCTGGCCACTAAGTCTTTAAAGGGAAAGCCTTTAGAGAAGTATTTAGAGATAAGTTCTTTAGAAGGAATTGATAAGAGTATTTTTTATGCAGAGAGTGCTGGAGAGATTGAATTAAAAACTTATCCACTAAAACAAATTCGTACACAATTCTATGATTTAAAAAAATACTCAAAAGAACACTTTGAACAAGACTGTGAATTGGGGCTAGAGAAATTTATCATGCAAGTACAGGGAGATAAACTTGAACACGCATATCTGGCTCAAGACAAAACTCATTTCCATGTACAACTTGCAAAAAACTCATGTATTGAAAATTATCAAGGTCAAAATATTTCAATTGATGTGAATGATTTAATCTTTAAAGATTTTGAAGCAGAAGTGACAAGAGTTCAAAAAGTTAATCCAAGTGCAAAGTTTCTTATTGATCTGTCACACATTCATAATGCTGGTGGTAGTGTCGTTCAAGAAATAACATATGCTCTTTCTTTGTATGCAAATCTCTTAGAGTGTGATGTGGCAAGTGAGAAAATTGAGTTTCGCGTTTCATGTCACTCTGAACTTTTTTTAAATATTGCAAAGCTTAAGGCACTTCGCTATTTGTGTGAAAGAATGTTAGAGCAAGCAGGGCAAGAATTAATTATCGAAATTCATGCAACTAATTCACTTAGAGAACAAACACTCTATGATCCATGGAATAATATTTTAAGAAATAGTACTTCAACCATGGCACAAATTATGGGGGGAGCGAATAGTATTAGTACTAGAAGTTATGATTATCTTTTTTCAAAATTAACTATTGAAAAACCAAGTCTATTAGCTCATCGCTATGCAACTCAAACTTTAAATATATTATTTGAAGAAAGTCATATTGAGGCAATTCATAATCCAACAAAGGGATCTTTTTATATTGATAGTATTTGTCATGCTTTAATCAAAGCCAGTTGGGAGAGCTTTTTAAATTGGCGTGAACGTTCATTTTTAAACTCGGCCAAGGACTTTGCAATAGAGGTTGAGGCGATTGCAAAACTTAGAAGAAATGAAGTTAGAACGCGCAAAAAAGTAATCACTGGAGTAAATGATTTTGCCGATCCAGAACAGACTATTGAAAAGCTTTATTCAAAGAAGTGGAGACCTGTGGAGTTAAATTTTGGCTACTTCCCATTGCGCCGCTTAGCTTATGAGTTTGAGAGCCTACGTATTAGTAATGAGCTAAGTGATAAGAAAGAAAAGGTCGCGATTTACTGTCGTGGTGAATTAGCTCAAATAAATGCACGTCTCAATTTTATTCAAAATATTTTTGATACAACTGTTATCCCTTATAAAGTAATTGATAATCAAGACTTAGGTAATCTCGATGAATTTAGTGCTTTAGTTCTATGTGCTCCAGATGATATGTACCAAGATTTTTTAAGTGACTTAAAAGAACAAAAAGTTGCAGCTAGACGATTATTTATTGCAGGTGGATTTAAATCAGATGATTTAAAACATGAAAACCTGCAAATGGGTATGGATATTTATAGCTTTGTGCAGTCATTTATTAAGGAGGAGGAAGTATGAAAAAAATAGACTTTGAATCAACAAAACTTTTTACTCCAAATAAAGACAGTGAACTAAAGATTGATGGAAGTTTAATGACCCCTGAGGGAATTGAGTTTAAAAAAGTTTATAGTGCTAAAGACAATGAGGGGATTAAGTATATTCACTCTTATCCGGGTATGTTTCCATACTTGAAAGGACCTTATCCAACTATGTATCCAACTAGAGCTTGGACAATTAGACAATATGCAGGTTTTTCTACAGCTACAGAGAGTAATGCTTTTTATCTAAAGAACTTGGCAAAGGGGCAAAAAGGATTATCCATTGCTTTTGATCTAGCAACACACCGTGGATACGATAGTGATCATCCAAGAGTTATAGGTGATGTTGGTATGGCAGGAGTTGCTATCGACTCCATACTAGATATGCAAATTCTCTTTGATCGAATTCCATTAGATAAAATGTCAGTCTCCATGACTATGAATGGTGCTGTTCTTCCTATCCTGGCTCTCTACGTGGTTGCAGCTGAAGAGCAAGGTGTTAGGCAAGATCAATTGGCCGGTACAATTCAAAATGACATCTTAAAAGAATTTATGGTGAGAAATACATATATTTATCCACCAAAAGAAAGTATGAAAATTATCTCGGATATTTTTGCATATACTTCCAAGTACATGCCGAAGTTTAATTCGATTTCAATTTCTGGTTATCATATGCAAGAAGCAGGTGCGACACAGGATCTTGAATTGGCATACACGATAGCAGATGGACTTGAGTACGTTAAAACAGGTGTTGAAGCTGGAATTGATATCGATAGCTTTGCTCCTAGATTAAGCTTTTTTTGGGCCATAGGAATGAATTATTATATGGAAGTTGCCAAGCTACGTGCAGCTAGGGTTTTATGGGCAAATCACCTTAAAAAATATCAACCTAAAAATCCAAAATCACTTATGCTTAGAACTCACTCGCAAACTAGTGGGTGGTCTCTAACGGCAAAAGATGTGTTTAATAATGTTATTCGTACTTGTGTTGAAGCTTTAGGAGCCACTCATGGTCATACCCAATCTCTACACACAAATTCATTAGATGAGGCACTCGCTCTTCCAACTGATTTTAGTGCACGTATTGCTCGTAATACTCAACTCTTTATTCAAAATGAAACAGATACTTGTTCATCAGTTGATCCATGGGGTGGAAGCTATTTTATAGAAAAAATTACTCAAGATCTAATCGAAAAGGCCAGTGAGCATATTGCAGAAATCGAAGAATATGGTGGAATGGCCAATGCGATTAATGCTGGTATTCCAAAAATGAGAATTGAGGAAAGTGCCGCCAGAGCACAAGCTCGAATTGATTCAAAAGAACAAGTTATTGTGGGTGTAAATAAGTATAAACCAGATTTTAAAGAGGAAATTCCTGTTTTAAAAGTTGATAATAAGTCTGTACGTGAGGCCCAATTAGAAAGACTTAAAAAGTTAAAGAGTGAGAGAGATGATGCTGCTGTTGAAAAGGCATTAAATGACTTAACTGAATGTGCTAAAACTCAAAATGGTAATCTTTTAGACTTTGCTATAAAAGCAGCTAGAGTAAGGGCAACTGTTGGTGAAATGAGTGATGCTTTAGAAAAAGTATATGGTAGACATCAGGCTGAAATTAAAACAATTCAAGGAGTTTACTCTCAAACTCTTAAAGAAAATAATAATGAGGTAAAGGATTTGGAAGAGCTAATGCAAAAGTTCATCGATAATGAGGGAAGAAGACCTCGTATTTTATTAGCGAAAATGGGACAGGATGGTCACGATAGGGGGCAGAAAGTTATTGCAACAGCATTTGCTGACCTTGGTTTTGATGTAGATGTCGGTCCTTTATTTCAAACTCCTGAAGAGACCGCTAAACAAGGTGTTGAAAATGATGTTCACATTATTGGTGTGAGCTCACTTGCAGCAGGCCATTTAACTCTTGTTCCTGCCCTACAAAGCGAGTTGAAAAAACTAGGTCGAGAAGACATTTTCATTGTTGTTGGAGGAGTTATTCCACCAGATGATTATCAAACTCTTTATGATATGGGCGTTAAAGAAGTATTTGGTCCGGGAACAGTGATTACAGAAGCATGTGAAAAACTAGTTACACAATTATTAGCAAAAGAGGCTTAATGCTAGAATTAAAAGATTATATTAAAGGAATCGAAAAAGGGGATATAAGTATACTGGCCCGTGCGATTACTTTATGCGAATCTCAAAAAAAAGAGCATCAAGAACTTGCAATAAAATTACTCTCTAAGTTAAAAACAAAAAACCATGCTCTTGTGCTTGGTATCTCTGGGACACCTGGAGTCGGTAAGAGTACATTTATTGAGGCGTTTGGTTTAGAGCTTATTGGATTAAATAAAAAAGTTGCTGTACTTGCAGTTGATCCTACTAGTGAAGTAACTGGTGGATCAATTCTTGGTGATAAAACTCGAATGAATGAACTCTCAACAAAGGCCTTTATTCGTCCTAGTCCAAGTGGAAAAACTCTAGGTGGAGTTGCAAATAAAACTCGAGAAGCGATTCAATTATGTGAGGCCTTTGGCTTTGATATTATTTTAGTTGAGACAGTTGGTGTTGGACAATCTGAAGCTCAAGTTTCTAAGTTAGTAGATATTTTTATGCTCTTAATGCAACCTGGAGCAGGAGATGATCTTCAGGCCATTAAAAGAGGTATTCTAGAACTGGCAGACTACTTAATTGTGAATAAAGCTGATGGAGAATTACTGAGTAAGGCAAAGTTAACTAAAACTCAATTAGAGGGATCTCTGGAAATCTTAAGACATAAGAAAATGCCAATTCAATTAGTCTCTGCTTTGAAAAAAGAGGGAATAAAGGAATTGGCCAATAATATTTTAGGGATGAAAAATGATTTTGCCACTAAGAGAGCAGAGCAAAGAGCTGCATGGTTAAGTGAAGTTATTGATGAACTTATGATTAGGGAACTTATAGGAAATGAAAATTACTTATTAAGAAAAGAAAAACTTATGCAAGAACTCATTAATAATAAAAAGAGCTTAGAAGATATTGGGAATGAAATGAAAAAAGGTTTGAGCTATGGCAGTTGATTATACCACTTCAAAAATTAAGAGAGCAGAGTTTGTTTTAAAAAGGTTAAATGAACTTTACCCTGAAACTCCTGTCCCTCTAGATCATAAGGATCCATACACTCTTTTAATTGCGGTCTTATTATCAGCTCAATGTACAGATGAGCGGGTTAATCAAATAACTCCCAAACTTTTTAAAAAAGCAGATACTCCCCAAAAAATGGTTAAGCTAAGTGTTGAAGAGATTAAAGAAATTATTCGACCATGTGGTCTTAGCCCAAGGAAATCAAAAGCTATTTGGGAACTTTCACATATTCTTATTAATGAGCATGGGGGAGAAGTCCCTAATGACATGGATGCTTTAGAAAGATTACCTGGTGTTGGTCATAAAACTGCCAGTGTCGTCGTTGCTCAGGCCTTTGGTGTACCAGCATTTCCAATTGATACCCATATTCATCGCTTGGCACAGAATTGGAAGTTAACCAATGGAAAGAGTGTTGAACAAACTGAAAAAGATCTTAAAAGACTTTTCCCTGAGGAGAGTTGGAATAAACTTCATTTACAAATAATTTTTTATGGACGTGAGTACTGTACTGCCAGAGGTTGTAAGGGATTAGTTTGTGAGATATGTCGAACTCTTTATCCAAATCGTAAAAGAGCTATCGTAAAAAAAGGCTAAGAACTGGAACACTAGCGTGGTGGTAATAAAAGCACATTCGCTATCACATATTACAAGTAGCTTCAGAATCTTCTTATCTTTTTAATAAGTTATAACAAGCTTTATAGTCACCAAGCTTGCATAAAAGCTCTTGATGCAAGGCTGCCCACACTGTCACTCAAAACAATTCATTAAAGATGGTC
>CAJXHA010000196.1 GCA_913053615.1 uncultured Bacteriovoracaceae bacterium
GTCATATGCCTTATATGCTGCTATAGAGCCTGTAACACCTAAAAGTATTTTCATATGTCCTCAACTCTCTCAGAAATTAATTTAAGTGATTTATGAATTAATTGATTATCAATAATAAGCTTTCTCTCTTTTAGACTACTATTGTTTTCAATTGCACTTTTTATGTACTCAGTATTTCCACCAGTTAAAATAATTTCACTGGTATTAAATGATTTTAAGATATCTATAATAGGGGAGATAAAACTAAAGTGCAGACCATTTTTCATGGCACTATCTGTTTCCTTTGGAAGGTCTTCTTCAATAGTTGTATAAGAAATATCATGAGACTTAAGTAGGTCTCCTTTTTGATAATTCTTTTTTAATGCTTCTAGACCAGGGAGAATAAACCCACCTTTAAAGCCATTTTCATCAACGAAATCAATAGTTGTAAATGTACCTGAATCTATAATCGCGGCATTAGTTTGTTCATTTTGATAATGGTAGAATGCCTGGACTAAACGATCCATGCCTAATGTTTCAGCGTAGTCTACTTTCATTTCTAAGAACTTTTTATTTTTAAATAGTTCTTTAACGTTGATTGTTGGAATATTTGTCTTTAAACGAGTGTGTGATTTGACAGAGCACTCGATAATAACAGTGTTTTTTACATTTAAATTAAATTCTTGAATAATTTGTGAAAATTCCTTAAGGCTAAATTCTTTTAGCAATTTCTCTTGGTGAAAAACAGCACCTTTCTCTTTGGTATTTCCATAGTCAAATGTACAAATATATTTTTTATTCATGATTATTAGTTAAATAACTCTCAATTAACTTTTTCTTTTCATCATAGAGGTTGGCAATTGGTTTACAAAAACTAGGAGGCATTGTTGGTCCAAGTTTTAATAAGTCATTTATAACGAGCACCTGACCATCAACTTCTTTGCCTGATCCAATTCCAATGGTCGGAATATCTAAGAGCTCAGTAATTTTGGCACTTGTTTCTTTATCAACACATTCAAGTACAATGGCAAAAGCACCGGCAACTTGTAAGTTCTTAGCGCTTAGAATTAAGCGATCAATATCTTCTTCTTTTTTTCCATGAGTATAATATCCACCAAGTTGGTGAACTGATTGTGGAGTTAAACCAATATGTCCCATAACAGGAATACCAGTCTCTGTAAGTCTTTTGATAATTGAAGTGTGAAGCTCAGTTGCACCTTCGAGTTTTAAGGCCTCGACATTAGATTTTTGAAATAATTCAATTGAATTTTCGACTGCAGACTCCATGGTTGCATAAGTTCCAAATGGAAGGTCAGCAATAACAAATTTATCTTTTGCACCTCTTTTGACAGCGCTTGCAAAAGTTATCATATCATTTAAAGTCACTTGAACCGTATTTTCATATCCAAGAATAACATTGCCAAGGCTATCTCCTACGAGAATAAGATCCAAGTCTGTTTCGTTTAATAAACAAGCAGTCTGGTAATCATAACAAGTTAGCATTTGTAATGGTCTAGACTCATTCTTTAATTTTGATTTTCTAATTTTTCTTGTGTTTAAAATACTCATAATAAACCTAATTAAATAGCTTCTCTTTTAATTGAGAGTGCACGTTATTTATTTTTTGATCTTTCCAAAAGTTAAGAACATCATTCTTTATTTGTGAAACATCTTGTTCTTGTACCGATTTCACAAAATTCCCTGACTTAATATTATGAAACATATCTTCCATTTTCTTCTCAAATTCCATATCAAAGAAAAGACTTTTGCCAACCTCTGAACCTAGTAAGGCATTAGGGCTAATAAGTTTAAAGAATTCATATGGCCCAATTTTTATTAAGGTGTCCACAATGAGCTTTACTTCATACCAACATTCAAAGTATGCAACTTCTTGATCAATACCGTTTTCAATTAATTTATTAAAACTCTTGGCAGCTGCATAAGGTATGATCGAGCAAAGAATTGATTGCTCTGAGAAAAGGTCAGCAATTGTTTCTTGCTCACAAGTTGACTCGTGTAGAACTTTTAGGCCTAGCTTGCTTCCAATGTTTATAATATGCTCTCTAAGCTCAGTACTATTAACATGCTCTAAGCTATAAACCCCACCAAGTCCGCCTTTACACTCATATTGAAATCTTAGCTCACTTGCAATGGCTTTAGGCGCAAGGAGAACGTGATTAAATTCTTTAAAGTCCTGTAAGATTTCCTGATAAAGTAATGAGAAACCATGTGCATAAAGTAAGCAAGCTTCACTTGGAAGATCGTTTTTAATTTCATTTATATAAGCATGGTGAGCTTCATCTGGAATTAATATTGCAAATGTATGGTAGTCTTTGAGTTCATTGGCCTCAATTAAATTAAAGTTTAATTCCTGTGCTAATGTCCTTGATTTAGAGTCTGCTCGCAAATAAATGGCGACCTCAAAGCCTGAATCTCTAAGGTTTTGTGCCCATGCTTTTGCTTGGTTTCCAAACCCAATAATGACTAGTCTTTCGCTTTTAAAATCCATGAGTTCTACTACCATGACAAATCATCCTAAGCAATGTAAGAAAGGTGAAAGAAAGGTGAATAATGATAGAAAACCGTGCATTTTTATATGGAGAAGTATTGTTTGTGACAATGCGCGTTTATAATTCATCAATTTTGGGACTAAAGCGCCATCAAAATCAAATGAAATGGCAGATTGAGAACTACTTCCTTAAGCGAGAACTCACATTTGATGAGGAGCAGTTTTTAATTAAACAGTTTGCTTCAATTCAGGTTTCAAAACCAAATGAAATAATAAGAATGAGTGTATATCTTGAGAACTTTGATGGATTGGTCTTTGAGAAGATTAATTTGGAGGATTTAAAGTTTCATTTATCAAATAGGGATTTTATAGAGCGAGATAATATTCGTTTAAAATCTTTTCAGAACCCATTTCGAACTGGAGTGATTCCAAACTTTAAGTATGCTAATTATCTTCCTAGTTTCTATCTTAGATCAGAACTAAATAAAGATGATTTTGATGATGTTTTATTTTTAGATAATGAGTTGGTAGTGGAAGCGAGTACGAGTAATATTCTTTTTGAGAAAGATGGAAGTTATTTTTCACCTAAGTTAAGTAATTATCATGGCTCAACAATTCAAACTTTGGAAAAAGTACTTAACATTAAATTCTGTGAGATAAATATAAATGATATAAAGCAGTTTGATTTTGCTTTTCTATTAAACTGCGCAAATATTATAATGAATATTAGAAATATTGATAAGCATGAGTTTCAAGTAAATAATAAAAAAGCAATTGATATAAAAAAGCATTACCTAGCGAGTGTTGATAAGTAAGGTCAGTATGAAAGAAAAAAAAGTAAATTGTGTTATGTGCAAAAAATCTTTTAATTTTTATGCCAGTGAGTTTCGTCCTTTTTGTTCAGAAAAATGTAAGAATGTTGATTTAAATATGTGGTTTGATGAAGAGTATACAGTTCCAAGCCAAGAGATTCCTCATGAATTATTAGTTGAAGATGGTGAGAGTTATGAACACTGATGAGTTAAAAAAAGGTCTCAAGGTAGTACAGGATATTGCTTTTGAAGCAGGAGAGATTCTTTTAAAATACCAAAAGAAACGCCATGATTTAAAAGTTGAAGATAAAGGGGTTAATGGAATTGCTTCAGAGGCAGATATTGAGTCTGAAAAATTTATCTTAGCGGAACTAAAAAACCACTTTCCTGAACATTTTTATTTATCTGAAGAAGATTATAATGTTGATGAAGAAAATTCTTATAAAGCAGCAATAGATGCTGAGTATTCATGGGTTATTGATCCTCTTGATGGAACAAATAATTTTGTTAATGGAATTCCTATTTATGCAGTTTCCATTGCCTTACTTAAAAAAGGTAAGCCAATTCTTGGCGTTGTCTATAATCCAACTTCAGGTGAATGTTTTTATGGAGCTAAAGACCTAGGAGCTCATTTAATTGATTTTAGAATTAATCCATTTAAAGTTTATGACTTAAAAGCAGGAATTAATAATAAAGAAATGAAAGAGTGTATCTTCTCTCCAGCTCCCGTTTATGATAATTCTTCCAAGTTTGAACAACAGCTCAGCGTTTTTAGAAAAAATATTGTTGGCGCTAGGGCGGTGAGAAGGCTTGGTTCTGCTGCTCTTGAATTATGCTATGTTGCTAGTGGAAATTTTGATGGTTATTGGGAGAAACATTTAAAACCATGGGATGTTGCCGCAGCTGGTTTAATTTGTTTAGAGGCCTCAATTGTTGTAACCAACTTTGATGGTCAGGAATATAATACCTTTGATGAGTCAATAATTGCTGCTGCCAACCCACTTCACTCTAAAATTTTAGGGAAAATTGCACAGAAGTAGATGCTTGAACTCAACTATTAGGTGAAAGACTTATCCCAATTGACTCTAAGCACGTAAATACCTATAATTTTAATAGATTACTATAGACCACGGAGGGATCTATTTTGAATTCTATAATTAATTATTTAGATAAATATCACTCGCAAGTAACTGTATTGTTAATTGGTTTTGCAATTATTATTTTTGCAGTTCTTATGTGGGTTTGGTTTTATAATCGTAGAAAATATAATCACTTAAAACACCAAATCCCAGCATCAGTAGTTAACACATATCTTGATTCAATTATTCAAAACTCAAATGCTTTAAAGTCATCTCTATTTAGAGGTGGTGGTTTAGATGTTGATCCAAAAAATATTCCTTCAGTATTTCCTTTAGCAGACTTGCAAGGAGGAGGAAGTGTTCAAGGTAGTGGTGGAGATGATTCACAGTTAAGAGCAGAGATCTCTAGATTAAATGCTGAACTAGCTCAGAAAAATAATATTATTAATGAACTGGAAAATAAAAATACAGATCTCTCTGGTGATATAAAAGCAAAGCAAGAAAGAATTGAAGAGCTTGAAAAACTACTAGCAGAACTAAAAGCAAATGCTGGTGATGGTGGAGCTGATATTGAACAAATACAAGCTCTGACAAGTGAGAGAGATGAGCTAAAAGAAAAATTAGCTGAGTATGATCTAATATCGGATGATATTTCAGAGTTAACAAGACTAAGACAAGAAAATGAACAATTAAAGAATTCACTTAATGGTGGTGGATCTGCCCCAGTAGAACAGGCACAAGAAGAGCCTGAAGAAGCTGAAGCACTTGCAACACCAGAACCTCCTGCAGAAGAAGAAACACCAGTTGAAGAAGAGGCTCCAGTTGAAGAGCCAGAAGCTTCAGAAGAACCAGTTGAAGCAGCGGCACCAGAAGCCCCTGAAGAACCAGCTGAAAGTGATGATTCCAAATCTCCAGAAGACTTATTAAGTGAGTTTGAAAAAATGCTTGGATAAGAACTAAGTTCTTACATAGCTGAGGGGATTTATGAAATTTATTATTTTAATGACAATTGTCGTTAGCAGCTTGGCTTTTGGAGCAGAGGATAACTCTAAAACTTGGACTCCTAAATACCGTTTACAAAAGTTAGATAATAATTCAAGAATTCAATCACGTAATGAAATACCGAAAAATAGAAAGCTTAAGAATAGAAAATTAGTTTCTAGAGATAGAGTAAACACAAAAAGCTCTGCTCTTCAAAGACAGAATCCTAAAAGAAATAATACTAAAGTAAATTCAAAAAAAGTGACTGCACCGGCAATGCCAATGCAATCAATGGCCGCTAGTAATGATACTGAACTCTTAGAGTTATATAAAAGAAAGTATAAAACGAAAGTCCAGTACCAAGAATTAAAGAATCAAACCTTGGCATTAACTCAAAAGGCAGTGCCAGCACTTGTAAAAGTAATTAAGTCTGCTGATTACCCAGATAAGAATAGATGGATTGCAATGTTCATGCTTGGAAGAGTAATGGGAAAAAAATCGGCTAATTTTATTTCTAAATTCAGTGCTCACCCAAATTGGATGATGAGATTAGCTTCTTTAAAAGTTCTCTTAGCTCTAGATCAAAAGCAATACAAGGGAATTTATACGCGTCTATTAAAAGACAAAGCGATGATAGTTCGTCACCAGGCCTTAGAGAATATTCGTAAGCTTAACTTAAACTCACTTGCTCCTTATGTATGGGCAATGCTCTATGATAAATCTAATTATGCAGGATCAGAAGGCGAGAGAAAGAGAGCTCATATTATTAAGCAAGCGATACGTGTAGTAGGTGATCTTGGTTTTGAAAAATCTAAATCTCCGATGTTAAAAATGATTCGTGATAGTAAGTATAAAGATGTTGCTCAAGAACTAGATTATTCTTTAAATAAGCTATCTGAAAAGAAATCACCAGATGGAAATATTAAGTCAAAAATTCCCTTTTGGACTAGAGTGGAAACAGCAAATAAAATAATTAGGTAATTA
>CAJXHA010000197.1 GCA_913053615.1 uncultured Bacteriovoracaceae bacterium
ATGAGTGATGCTGGAAGTCCTTTGATTTCAGATCCAGCCTATCCACTTTTAAAATATGCTATTGAAAATTCTTATGAATATAAAATTATAAGTGGAATCACTTCTCCTATTTACGCTTTAGAAGTATCAGGTTTGCCTGCGATTCCATTTACTTTTCATGGATTTCTTGGACGCTCTAAAAGTGATATTGATTCTTTAATTCAAAAAATTAACGAGCAAGCAGGAACCCATATTTTCTTTGAAGGTGTTTCAAGAGTAGAGAAGACTTTAGTGCAAATGACAGATGAATTACCAGATTTAGAATTTGTTATTGCTAGAGAGCTCACAAAAACTTACGAAACAATAAATCGTTTCTATGGAAGAGAGTTTAAAAAACTTAAGTCAAACTTAACTTTTAAAGGAGAGTTTGTTGTACTTGTTTATAATCCTCGTGCACAACAAGCTTCTCATCAAATAAGTCAATTGGCCCAAGAAGTCCTTGATAGCGGGGCTCGAGGGAAGTCGCTGGCAAAATTAATTGCTCAATGTTTAGATCTTAAAGTGAAAGATGTTTATAACCAATTGAATGACTAGAGTATGCTAAGGGCATAATTTCCCTAGTTTTTTCTTGTTTAACTTTTTAGATAATTGCACTTACAATATGAGTTATGTTAAAGGAATTACGTGCAAGTTAAAATTATTGGTGGACATGGTGGTGTTACTAAGAACTATCACGCCACAAGTTATTTAATTGATGAATCTATTTTAATTGATGCTGGTTCAGTTGCGAGTGGATTAGATATTCAAGATCAAATTAAAATTGATCATATTCTTATTTCTCATTCACATTTAGATCATACAAAAGATCTTGCCTTTATTAGTGATAATTGTTTTGGACTAAAAGGAAAGCCTTTTGAAGTTCATTGCCATAAAGAAGTACACAAAGCGATTAAGACCCATTTATTTAATGATATTATTTGGCCAGATTTCTCAAAGCTTCCAAATGCAGAAAATCCAACAATGCACTTTAATGAAATGGAACCTGAAAAAACGGTTCAATTAGGTGAGTATAAGGTTACTCCAATTCATGTAGAGCATCCGGTTTCTAAGCCAGGTGAGGCCTATGGATTTATTATTGAAAAAGGTGATGTTGCATTAGTTTTTACTCAAGACACTCGTGCCACTGAACGCATTTGGGAAGTTGCAAAAACTTATAAGAATTTAAAAGGTATATTTACGGAAGTTAGTTTTCCAAATTTTTTACAAGGTGTTGCTGATGCTTCTGATCATCACACTCCAAGTACAATGAAAGAAGAGTTAAAGAAAATGCCTAAGGATGTCCCAATTTACTTAGGGCATTTAAAACCAAATTATCAAGAACAATTGATTCAAGAAATCAATGACCTAAAAGAAGATCGTTTACATATAATGTATGCAGATGATGTTCGATTTCATTTTGAATAAGCTATCTTAGTTCTGTGGAGCTCAATTTTTCAAATGGATGATGTCCTAAGAAATTAATCTCTAACTTTGGATTGATTTTATGAATCTTCTTAGTCGTTTCAACTTGAGTCTTCTCATCCTCTAAGCGACTAGCAATATAGAGTGCAGATAAGCTTTTAATTAGAGAGTTTGCACTAGTCCAACTCTCTAGTCCTTGAAAAGAGTCAAAGCCCATTAATAAGGATAGCTTTGAGTTTACCTGCTTTTTAAGTTCATTAATCCAAGTGGCAGTGGGATTTTTTTGATTTAAATGAAAAAATTCTTCATAAAGAAAAGTATTTTCTCGCAGCAGAGAGATAGTCTTTTTTATTTCTAATATATCAATGTCTTTTTCAGTATCTAATTCCTTATGAGGATTATGATCAAGGATAACAATTAGGGGAGTGTCTTTTTTTAAAAGGCGTATACACTCACTATGGCCCTCGTGCCATGGGTGAAAGCTTCCACCATAAAAGATAATCTCATCTGAATCTTGTAAGTGATTATTTTTAAGAAAATCTATTAGGCTCAAATTTTAACCTTTATCTTATCTGTAAGTATGATTTCTTTTTTAGATATTTTGGTTTGATAGGCCAATATCTCAACACCTGCACTCTTGGCCTCTTTAAGTAGCCTGGCATACTCAGGATCAACATCAGTAGCAGGGCTAAAAGAAATTACATCAGAGCGGTTTATTAAATAGAGCATGCAGGCCCTAAAACCTTCTGCCTTTAATTGGATTAGATCTTTAAGGTGTTTTTGTCCTCTGGTAGAAACAGCATCTGGAAAAAGTGCTTTATCACCATCATTAAGAGTGACATTCTTTACTTCTACGTAACAATTCTCTTTTGACTTATGTTCGCTTAAATAAAAATCGATTCTACTTTCTAAAACCTTCGCTTCTGGTTTTATGCTCTTATAGCCTTTTAGTTCTTTGATCAGTTCAAGTTCTAGTGCTTCTTTAACAATTTTATTTGTTCTCGAAGTATTGACTCCAATCCATGTCTTTCCATTATGAGTTGCTTCTAGAGTGTATTGCATTTTTCTCTTTGGATCATCATGGTAGGTAACGAGAACTTTCCAGCCTTGTGCCCAACAATTAGTCATACTTCCCGTATTAGGAACATGGGCGTGGACAAATTCACCACTTTTCAAAGTGATATCAGATAAAAAGCGCTTATAGCGTTTTTCTATAATGCCTTCATAGACAGGTTTTTCAAATTTCATAAAAGAAGTATATTCGAGGGGGATAATTTTGGCAAAAAAAAGGCCAGATCAAGGATCTGGCCGATTATTATGAATTATAAGCTTATTATTATAATTCGATACCGTTAGCTTCAAGAGCTTGACCGTGAAGTTCTTTAACAATCGCCTTCATAGTTTCAGTATCAGTATTGAAGTTCTCAGCAGCAGTAGAGATAACAGCGTCTAATTCAGCGTTATTTCCAACTTGTGCATTAGCTACAGCATCAACAACTTCAGATGGATTAACACCGTAAAGTTTTTGAGCAAAGTCAGCAAGGTCAGCTGCACTTCTGTCTTCAAGAGCATTTAAGTCTTTGATGTTTTTTGCAATTTGCATTGCTTTATCAGTTGATAGAGAAAATTTCTCAGCATAGATAGAAGCAGTTTTTTCAAGTGCGAAAGCTTCTTGGTCAGCAACTTGTGCAACCATATCTAATTCAAATGATTGAGTACCGTCAGTATTGTAGTAATAATAACCACACTCAGTGTAAAGGTAGTAACCCCAGTAATCATAGTAATCAATACAGTCATAATAAGTTCCACCAGAACCACTACCACCAGTACATGATACTAGACCCATAGTCATCGCCACAACGGCCATTAATTTAGCAATCTTCTTTTTCATAAAATCTCCTCTTTTTCGATTTGTCTCTAAATCTATAGACAGTTTTATATAATTCAATACTTTATGTCCTTCATAATTAGATTACTTTTTCTAACTCGAATTTGACTGTTTTTAGCTTAAAAAACATGAAAAGTAGGGACAGAGTGACACTTTTTGTAATTCTTACTGGGAAAATTGAGTGTTTTTTCACTTTGGAACCAGTTTATTTTTGTGGTGCATATTTTTGTGGTTCACTTTGACACTTAATTATTTTTTAGACGGTGAGAGTTAAAATAAAAAAAGCCGGGAAATTCCCGGCCTTTTTATTTAAAAAAATGAAGATTTAATTATAGTTCAATACCATTTGCTTGAAGAGCTTGACCGTGAAGTTCTTTAACGATCGCTTTCATAGTTTCAGTATCTGTATTAAAGTTTTCAGCAGCAGTAGAGATAACAGCGTCTAATTCAGCACTATTTCCTACTTGAGCACTTGCTACAGCATCAACAACTTGAGAAGGGTTAACTCCATAAAGTCTTTGAGCAAAGTCAGCAAGGTCAGCAGCACTTCTGTCTTCTAAAGTATTAAGGTCTTTTACGTTCTTAGCAATTTGCATTGCTTTTTCGCTTGAAAGAGAAAATTTCTCAGCATAGATAGAAGCTGTTTTCTCTAAAGCAATAGTTTCTTTAACTGCTACATCAGAAACCATGTCTAATTCAAAAGATTGAGTACCATCAGTATTGTAGTAGTAGTATCCACATTCAGTGTGAGAGTACCATCCCCAGTAATCATAATAATCTACACAGTCATAGTAAGAACCACCAACAGTTACTTCACATGAAGCGAATCCAACAGTCATTGCTAATACTGCTACTAATTTAGCTACTTTGTTTTTCATAAAATCTCCTATTTAGATTTCCCTAAATCTATAGTTTATAAAAGGTCTTTGCCCTCAAAAAATGAGAGTAATCTTAATAGAAGATTCATATCTTTTTTAATTGATATCGAATAGCTGTGATGTAAATTTTACCTAAGACATGTATTAAATTAAGTTAGAACAAAGCTTATAGATTGAGTTTGATTAACTTCTTTGTTTCTTTACAAAGGAAAATCACCATATCAACTTGACTATCTCCATAGGTTTCAATTTCACTACAATCATTAATTGGGAAAAATGATTTATGAGCTGGAGAGTAAAGGTTTCCATGTGCATCGGTGGTAATGTATTCAGATCCAAAATCAAGTGATTCGCTTAATGGAAGGTAGAGTGCTAGTTTCGTTCTTAATAAATGATGCTTGATTCTTTGAATGTCCACACGAGAGAGAATACTTGATTGAGCATTTTGCAATTCATAGAATGTCTGTCCTATTGCCTCATGACCATCGTATCTTAATAGTCTTATCAGAGAATCACTTCCTTGATTATAAATGATATCGTGATCAATGCTTAAATGATTAGAACTATCAAGGCTAATGGCACTTACTCGAAGATCGCCATTTGTGCTTAGACTATGAAAATAAGCATTCTCTGTATTTGCACTCGTACTTAATGGTAAAGGTCTAGTGCTTACAAGATCCATGTAAGGACTTAATTCAAATGATTGAATAAGTTTTAATTCATCTTGAAATTGGTAAAGTTGATAAGTCTTATAAAAGTTATAAGTATTAGTGGTAATAAAGCTAAATTTCCCTGCAAGCTTTGAGTCTTTTTGAGCATATAGACTTTGAATAGGGTAGACATCTTTTGGAAACTTAACTGTTCTTAGCCCTTCGGGTGCTAAATAGTAGAGACGACTTTCTCTTCTCTCAGGTTGCGCTTGAGCCCATGGATCATTAACTTCTCTTTCACTTTCATCTCTTTCTCCACGTCCAATCCACATCGGGAGCATACGTCCTTGCATTTTTACCCATTCAAAACTTCCAGGAAGAACAGTTAATTGGTTATCAAATGTATTTTTAGGAAAGATTTCTACTCTTTGAGGTTTTAGATCTTTATCAAAAATAAAAAACTTAGTTACTCTCTCATCGCTTGATTTATTTTCAACCACAGTAATAACGTACTCAGCACTACCATTAAGATCAAGATCAACCTTTGATAACTTTAAGAATACTGGTCTTATTGCAGGTAGGTTTAAAAATGCAGAACTCGTATAGTGAGAGTCTTCATCTTTGATCAGAATAATTTGTGTTTTATTTCCAACTTCCTTTATACCAAGGAGATCAATTTTATGATCAACATAGTTTTCAAATGACTTAAAGCTGACACCATTTAGGTCTTTTTCAGACAAAATATTTAAGGCCAGTGGATGATCATTATTAATTAGGCTTATGGCCTTGGTACTAAAGGCATAAGTATCAGATCCTAGCTTAAGCTTAAAACTCTGTCTGGCATCACTATTATAAGGAGCTTTTATATGGATTCTTGTCTCAAAAACCTCATTGGCCTTTAAATTCTCAATTGAGATCTCAGAATTAAGAATAGTGATACTTTTATTAAGGGAGTCGATCTTTAAGTTCTTACTCTCAGCTTTATGAGAGATATTTTTCAATTTTAAAAGAAAGCTGTACTCTTCCTTATCTTCAGACCAGCTAATAAGAGCAGGGCTTTTTTGTGCCGGAATAATTAGTCCTTCAGAGTTACTGCTATTAAGTGCTTTCTTAAAGTCTAGATTACCAAATTTAATATCTTTTTTAGAACTATTCTCTCTAGTACCACGATAAAGAACCTGCTTAATATGGTTCTTTGGGATACCTTGATTTAATAATAGAGCAATAACACCTGTAACATAGGGTGCTGCTTGAGAAGTTCCAGACATATACTCATAATTATCATTAATCGTAAATTTCTTAGAACGTAAGTTACGAGGCCAGGTGCTTAAAATATTTGTACCAGGGGCCAAGAGGTCTAAGTGAAATCCATGATTAGAAAAGTCTGCTAATTTACCTGCTTCATTATGGGCACCAACACAAATAACATCGTCATATGAACAAGGATAGACAGGAGATGTATGCCCATCATTTCCACC
>CAJXHA010000198.1 GCA_913053615.1 uncultured Bacteriovoracaceae bacterium
AAGTATGCCCATGTTATTTTCTATCCTTCTAAGAAAAAGCAAATCCTAAAAAAGATTTACCCTTCTGAGAATTACGTGGATACATTACATATATTTTCAAGGCTGATTGGAATTGGGATGATTTTCTCTGTGTTAGAGTTTAATGAGTATATTGGGATTCTTAATAGTATTGTAGACTTTTTTATACTTGGACTCAGTGGAGTTGTTCTCTACTTACTTTCAATTTATATCTTAGAGAGTATTATCCTTTATAATTTTGAATATAAAGATGAATGTCTTAAAAAGAAAAATCCCGCTTATGGAATTGTAGGTTTTGCCAACTCTATCTCATTAGCATTAATTATTAGAAATCTCTTTGTTGAGTCAGAGAGATCATTAGTCATTTTAATTATCTTATGGCTTTTTGCACTTGTGCTCTTTGGTTTTTCAACCAAACTTTTTAAGTACATTTCGACTCTTTCTTTTAATAGTCTCATGATTCAAAAAAATATAGGACTAGCTGCGAGCTATGCTGGTTTTCTTTTTGGGAATGCCCTTATCATTACCAGTGCTTTTAATCATGAGCATCATGATATTGGTTCATACAGTGTTCAAGTTATTTTAAAAACCTTACTAAGTGCACTTATTTTCCCAGTATTTCGCTTAGGTATTATTTCAGTATTTAAAATCCAGGAACAAGTTCAAATCGATGGAAGTCCAGAGAATCCTCATCTAGGTTATGGAATTTACGAGGGAAGCGTCTTTCTCACTTGTGCCTTATTAACTTCAATAATTATTGGACAAATTCACTTCGGAACAATTTACCCGTTTTTCTAATAATTTCAGATATTAATAAATTAAATTATCCATTCTCCGATAAGACTAGTGAGTATTATGGAGAATGGATATATATGAATCCTAAATTACAAAATAATATTTTTTATAAGCTAAATGAGATGATTGATCGCATTGATGAGCTTGAAAAAAGATTGAATCGCTTAGAAAAAGCGACAGATGATGAATTTCAAGTGCAAAAATGTCAGCTTATGCGTGTAAAGAATGGTGATTACCTTTCTGATGATTACGTATTAAATGGAAGAAGTTATAGTGACCTCTCTCCTGAAGCTGCTTGGGATCTTTATAATCAAAGAGATTTAGACTTTATTCTTTTAGATGTTACACAAAAATCTTACTACCCTATGGAAGAACTTCCAGAGGCAATCAATATTCCACTTGAAGAGTTAAACCTTCGTGTACGAGAAATTGTAAATAAGGCCACTAGAGTTATCGTTATTTCTGAAGATGGCACAAGATCGATTTTAGCTTGTGAAATGCTTAACCGTCATGGCTTTTATAATGTTTCAAATATTTCTGGGGGCTATAAATTTTGGCCTGGATTTAGAGAGCTTCGTCATAAGAGAGGCGACAACTCTGAAGGCGAAGAAAAGCAATCTGCTTAATTTATAAGAGTCTCTGTTGATCCTCATTATTATTAATTTTAGTAAAAAAGTTTTCTAGTGTATGGGTTACGCGATCAAACTCAACATCACCAATCATATTCATATACTTGCCTTCAAGATCTGCAATCACTTCTAAAAGACTTACCTTAAATTTCTCTCCATACTCAGTGAGAATTACATTTTGCTCGCGCTTATCTCTTAAACCTTTTTGTCTAAGAATATAACCTCTTCTTTCAAGCTCATTTAAATGACTAGTCATGGTTTGTTTTTTAAGGCCACAGGCGTGACCAATTTCTTTAATAGACGGTGAATCAACTTCACATACAAATGTTAAAATTTCTAGGAAGCTTGGCCTTAGATCAAGAAATCCTCTTTCCTGTAAAGAAACTAAAAGCTCTTGAGAATAGAGCCTATAGATTTTTTTTAATAATGAGCCAATGACAGCGATTCTTTGCATAATACTATTTTAGTACAAAATAGTATTATTGCCATACTTTTTTTAAATATCTAGTTTTTGTAGTGGTACAAAGAGCTCTTCTTTGATTTTTCCATCCAAATATTGGCTAGTTAGAGACTTTTGATAGTCAAATTTCTGATTTTCAAGTTGAACACCCTCATACCAAAGAGAGTATTTTACGAACTTTTTGGTTTGCTCTGGACCTAAAATTTGAGATTCAGCGAATGTAAGTGAACTTAAAAAACATAAACCAATTAAAACTTTTAACATATTTAATCCTTTGCTCACTCTAGAATATCAATTCTTAAGAATTAATAAATTTCCATTGTAGAGATTACTCATGGTGTACAAAGTTTTTACACTTAAAAGAGATTTCGAGAATTACTTATCGATGTCACCATTCCAATACATATACCAAAGGTTATAATACTGGATCCCCCATAGGACATAAGTGGTAAAGGCAATCCCACAATCGGCATTAATCCCATGACCATACACATATTAATAAAGGTGTGCCAAAAGAATATTGACATTAAGCCAATGGCGAGAATGGAGTCGTAAAAGCGCAGGGTTGAACCAGAGAGCCATATAAAGCGCATTAATAAAATTACATAAAGAGCAATGAGAACTAATGAGCCTAAAAAGCCGTGCTCTTCATTATAAATAGAGAAAACAAAGTCAGTGTGATTTTCTGGCAAGTAATTAAGTGAAGCTTGTGAAGACTTTTTAAAGCCCTTACCTCTCCACAGACCTGAACCAATAGCAATTTGTGATTGTATTGCGTTATACCCAGAGCCCTTTGCATCTGCATAAGGATCAATAAAAGTGAGGATTCTTTTCTTTTGGTACTCTTTTAATCCATAATTATACATGACAGTACCACTGACTAATCCAATCAGACCGATGATACCAATGGTTTTCCAACGCAGTCGCTTATAAAACGAAATTACTAAGAAAATTAAAACTAATAATAATCCTGTACCAAGGTCAGGTTGAAGAACAATGAGAACTGTCGGAACAATAGTTATTAAAAATGGGACTAATAAGTCTTTTAAATAAAGTTCTCTCTCCGGGCTATTTTTTGAAAAGTAACGGGCCAGTGCCAGTGCTAAAGATATCTTCATTAATTCAGAAGGCTGGAGACGAAATGATCCAATCACAAGCCATCTCTGTGCTCCCATTCCCTTTTTCCCCATCAGTAAAACGAGGATAAGAAGGATAACATTTAAAATATAGGCCCAATAGGAAAAGCGAAAGAGGCTCTTTGGCGGAAAGAGACTAATTCCAAAAGCAACGAGGTTTGCCAATGAGAACCAAAGCATTTGAGATTTATATAAGTTCTGCATATGGGCATCAGTATGAGCATGAGTTGCAGAGTAAAGATTAAGTACACCAATGATAAAAATGGCAAGCATTGTAATAAGAAAGGTATAATCATATTTTTTAAAAAAATTAATTATCGTTTGATTCACTTTTTATTCCTCTCCTGACGCTTCCGTCTCTTCTTCTCTCTTCTGTGCTTCAGCTTCTTCACGAGCACGATTTCTCTTCTGAATAAAGCGAGAGTATTGTCTTTTTTCGAGTTCAGCATATTCTTTTTGCTTCTCAGGTAAGTATTTTTTCATATAAGTCGACACGACTTTTTCAACAACAGGTACTGCAGCACTACTTCCACATCCGTGCTCAACGAGAGCTGCAACAGCAATCTTTGGATTTTCATAAGGTGCAAAAGAAACAAATAATCCATGGTGGCGATACTTATATTCTTTCTCACTACACTTAGAATATAAGTCTTTCTCACTGGTTGCTTTGATTACTTGCGAGGTTCCAGTCTTTCCTGCCATCTGATTACCAAGACCACGCCTCCACCAGGCAGTTCCCTTAGGTTCATTGGCCACTTTATATAAGCCATTACGAACGTGTGTCCATGTAGAATCTTTTAATTCAATTTGTCTAATAAGTTCTGGTTCAAAAGTTTTTATCGTCTCACCATTATAATTAAAAACTTCCTCTACAACATAAGGGCGATAAAGCTTGCCCTTAGTGGCTATAGCAGCATAAGCATTTGCTAATTGTAAGGTCGATACAAGTACATATGATTGGCCAATAGAACAAGATAGGGTTTCACCTTGTTGCCAAGGGACTCCATTTCTTTTCATTTTCCACTCTTTAGTTGGAATCAAACCAGAAACTTCTCTAGGAAGTTGGATATTTGTTTTCTCACCAAAACCAAACATTCTAGCGTATTTTGCGAGTGTATCGATATCCATTTCAGTGGCGACTTTATAAAAATAAATATTACATGATTGCATAAGAGCATCTTCCACATTTACTTTTTCCGTTCCCCATCTTTTCCAACTTCGATAAACACGTCTACCCAATTTATAAATACCATGACAGCGAATTTTATCTTGAGGAGAAACAATACCTTCTTCTAAAGCTGTAATCGCAGTAAAGGGTTTAAACGTTGAACCTGGTGAGAAGTGGTCTTGAATAGCACGACCTCTTAAAGGATTTTCATCATTATTTATAAGCGAGCTCCAGTACTCCTGAGTAAGACCTCTTGAAAATTGAGAGGGATCAAAAGACGGAGAAGAAATCATGGTTAATACTTTTCCCGTATTAACATCTATAGCGACAACACTTCCCGATTTACCTTCCAAAGCTTTGAAGGCAGCTAATTGCATATCCCTATCAATAGTAAGCTTTATATTCTTACCAGGCTTAGGAGCTTCATCTTCAATACCTTGAAATAGATTATCTGTATTAATATACTTTTTCTTTCTTCCAAGGGCATCGACTTCAACGTATTCAAAACCATTATCACCACGAAGAGTTTTATCTAATTGTTCCTCAATACCAAATTGACCAATAAAGTCCCCTAGCGAGTAATCAATTTTATCTCTGGAACGAAACTTAGGAAGTTGTTTTTGAGAGATCTCTGAGATATATCCCAACAAGTGTGCCCCAACTTCTTCATCAACATATTCACGACTAATAAATGTGTCCACACTCACACCGGGTAAGAAAGCATTTTCTGTTTCAATGCGACTTACTTCTTTTAGAGAAATATTCTTTTTAATAATAATTGGACGATAACGAGCTTGAGTTGAATTCTTCTTGATAATACTATTAATATCCTCACGATCCATTTCTAAAATACTTGCGAGTCTATCAAGGGTTTTATCCTTATCTTTTAAGTACTGACGAGTCAGAACCGCATCAAAACGTGGGATATTATCAACTAATAATTGATTATTACGACTATACATCATACCCCGAGGAGCACGAATAACTTCTTTTCTTAGACGGTTTTGAATAGAGAATTTATGATAGAGCTCGCCCTTATAAACCTGCAAGTACCAAAGCCTAATAATAACAACACCAAAACAAAAGAGGATGATATTTGCAACTTGTGCAGCTCTCGATCTATGAATCTTGATTAGTTCTTCATCACCGAACATTAAATACCAACTCCACTCATTCTATTTTTCTGGGCCCAAAAGCGATCAAGTAATTGAAAGAAAAATGGAGAAAGAATAGAAAGTAATAAACTCTCTGGTATGTACTGCCAAAAAACTCCAAAGAAGCTGCTCATATCTCCCAATTTAATTGTGATTAAGAATGCAGAGATTAAAAACCAAATCACTTGAAAGATTTGAACGACAATAATGGTTGAAATTGCTGTGGTGAAATTCAACATATCTTTAACGTATCCAATTCCTAAATATATTAAAACCCCAACAAAGGTTCCAATCGCCCAGCCTTCAATAGAAAAAATCGAATGAATAAATTGGATGATTAAAATAATATAACTCACTCCAGGGGTCTCTAATTTAAATGCTAAGAATAAAATAATAAGCACATTAAACTCTGGCTTAAAATTATCTATTCCAATTGCAGGGAGAACTGCACTGGTAAAGATCTCTAAAAAGATAAGGAGTAAAGTAGTCTTTAATAACCCCAGTAAAATATCACCTAACGACATATTATTCATTCTTTGCCTGCTTTTCTTTTAAATTTTCTTTGGCTGGATTCACTTCTTTTGGTTTTTGATTCTCTTCCACATCATCAAGAGGTAAAGATTGAATTGGCCCTTCCCCTTCGATTAAAACAACAACCTCTTCTAGCTTATGAAAGTTTACAGATGGTCTTACTTTAATCGATTGAGTAATACCATAGTTTTCTTTATCAATTTGAGAGATGGCTCCAATCTTAATTCCCTTAGGATAGATATTTCCAAGTCCCGCTGTTATAACTTCATCTCCAACTTCCACTTTCTCTGTTCTGATAACGTACTTTAAACGACATTCAAAACCTGAAAGTCCCTCAACAATTCCATGGGAGCGAGTACTCGTAACAATTGCATCAACGCGATTATTTTGATCTAAAATAGTTAATATATC
>CAJXHA010000199.1 GCA_913053615.1 uncultured Bacteriovoracaceae bacterium
TTTAGTCTCAGCTCTGTCTCATAGTTCTTTAACTCAATCGCCCTATTGTGTAGCTGGTTCTTATCTAGTTTGGTATCTACACCATTTACTGTTTTTTGAGCATTATTAAAGAGCATCTGCGTCTTAGAGAGTGAGATTTCTAATTGAATAATCTTCTTTGATAATTGCACTAAATTCGTATCAAGTAGATTAAAGTCATGTGCAATTTTATTATAAATCTCTTGAAATTTTCTAATCGCTTCTGGACTTGCGATTTTCTTTTTAAAGTGAACAAGATCACTTAAGTCATGAGCAAGCTTTGACTTCGCCTCTAAAGTTGTCGTCTTAGAATCTTTTAGTTCATCTTTTACTTTATCAAAGTTTGGAACCGACTCAATAACTTCTGAGTATGATTCACTAAGAGTTTTTAAATCAAGTGCTTTTCTTTCAAAGTCTTCAAAAGTTGCTTTAAGATCTTGATAGATTCCAAAGCCCATTCCATTAAGGTTCTTAGAGGTTGATGATAAATCAATTACACCTTTTTTGAAGTCTTTTAAATAATCAATTTGCCCTTTAGAATTTCTAAACGCATGAGCATTCATGGCCATTAGTTCATCTTGGATTGACTCAAGATCTTCAATCTCTTGATAAAGTGTAGAGATTTTTTGAGTCAGTTCTTTTTTATCTTCTTCTAGAGCTTCATCTAATTGAATGAATGGGTCCAACATATTTTGAATACCACCAATTTCGTACTCAGAACGTAATTGATTAAGATCTACCTGATCAAAAGTACGCTCTTTAAGATGAATGATCGTCTTTTGAATCGGATTAAGAATTGATTTCGCCTGATCCTTAATTGTCTGCTCAATAGAAGTTAAAGGATAGAAAAAGAGCATAATTTTCTTTTCATTATTATAACGAACAGGGCTTACAAACATCTCATAAGGTTTAACTTCTGAGTTTTGATCTGGTCTAACTTGAATTTGATAAATACCTGCAACATTATGCTTTAAGGCCTCTAGTACCGGATCATCATAGCCAATATTAGTGAGCTTATTTAAATAATCCCAACTCATATAGTCTTTAGTGATTTCTTCTTGAGTTATTTTCCAGTCTTCTGAGAATTGCTTATTTGCCCAATCAACTTTTAAGTTTTTATCCAGCATGATTGATGAAAATGGAAGAGCTTCTTGAAAGATCGTCCCAAAGCTCATGCGCTTATTCACATAGTCTGAAGTTTGAGCGATATAATTTTTAAACGTTCCCGTCACACTTTCATCTTCTCTATCATACTCTTGTTGATTAATAATCTTTTCATTCACAAGAGCTTCAATCATATCTTCTAATTGAGATTGAGAGGTTTTATTAACTCTCTTACTTACCATTAAACCTATTAAATAAAAGAATGTTGTTAAGAGTAACGCTCCTAGCATCCCCATAAGATAATAGCGTCCCATTCTCTCAACTTGTAATTTTTGCATTGAAAGCTCTGGTCCAATATTTTCAAACCAGTCTAGTTGAGCATCTTTAAAGTTCAACATTTGCTGCTTAAGCTTGCCTTTTAAGCGGTTATACTTTTCAAGCATACTCATTTCAACTTTAAGATTACTAATTCGGCTGATTATTTCTGATTTATCTTTACGCGAAAGAACTGAGTTCTCAGTGATCTTTTCCATTTCATCAAAGTCGGAAACAATTTTCTTAACAGTAGGTTTAAGGTCTTGAGAGCTACTTACACTATTAATGAGTCCAACCACACGATCACTCATGCGAGTTAAAGTTCTCCAATTATTTTCTTTTACAAAGTCATTAAACTTTCCCATCTTTTCTTTAAAGACGCTTAATACCTTAGCCGTTTTAGGAGTAGAGATTAAATTCGCAATTTCTTCTTTTACTTTACCAATCTCTTTGACACTTTTTTTATAACTATCATGCACAAGAATTGAATTTACATAATTAGCTTGTTTCTCATAGAGCTCAATTCTCTCAATAGCTGCTTTATAGTTTTGAGCTTTAATCAAAGTATTTAAATTTTTTGTTAAATGATCTTCTTGAAGTGTTTCAAAGGTAAAGCTTGCTTTATGTAATTCCTTACCACGGCTTCCATCAATAAAGCCTAATTTCCAAAAATAAAAAATAGCACCTAAAATAGATGCCATTATAAGAATAAAACTTACTTGATAATATCGATTAAGCTTTCGACTTAAACTTTCAAACATTTTTACAATCCTTCGTACCCAATGCTCCCTCTTGGAGTAAAGCCACTTAATTATCTCTTAAAAAAAATGTTTTTTGAAGTGGAAACCACATAAAAAAAGGCCCAAAATATGGGCCTTTCTTATTATGACACTGTAATAAAAAGTTTTCTTAACCAGCTAGGTCTTCGTGAGAATCAAAGTCGTTTTTAAGCTTAGCTTTAAGCTTTAAAATTGCTTGGGTATGTAACTGAGAAACACGTGATTCTGTTACATCTAATACCTGACCAATTTCTTTCAAATTTAAGTCCTCAAAGTAGTAAAGAGAAAGAACAAGTCTTTGCTTTTCAGGCAATGACTTAATACCCTCTTTGATTAAGCTTTGAGAGTTTTTGTAATTAACAGCATTAAATGGATTTGAACTTCTTCTATTCTCTAAAAGACCCATCATTAACTTTTTATCACCACGATTAAAAGTTGCTGAATCATCAATATTTAAAAGCGATACTGACTTTGATTTATTTACTAATTCATGAAATTCTTCAAGGCTACACTCTAATTCAACACACATCTCTTCATCAGTTGCTGGTCTACCAAACTCTCTCTCAAGCTTAGCGTAAGCTCTTTCTAATTGCTTAGACTTCTCTCTAACTGATCTAGGAACCCAGTCTTGTGAACGTAATTCATCTAGAATCGCTCCTCTAATTCTGAATTCTGCATATGTTTTAAATTTATTATCACGGCTTGGATCGAACTTTGAAATGGCGTCCATTAAACCAATAACACCACAAGAAATTAAATCATCTAATTCAACACTAGATGGTAATCTTGCAGCAATTTTCATTGCGATAAAACGTACAAGAGGGGCATATTCAACAATAATCTTATCTTTGACCTCAGGGTCCATTGTGCAACGATAATCTTTTAGGTTTTTTAGTTTAGTAGACAGTGTCGACATCGAGCCTCTCCTTAGCTTAGTGATTGAACTTCGTGTTCAGGGTTAATCTTCTGGTGAGTATTAAGATAATCACCGAAGTGTCTACTGGACTCATCGACATACTTATGAACCAATTTTAAGAATTTTTTATGGGAGGAATTTTCTGCAGGGTTAAGGAAATAATTATCAAATCTTGAGTATTCCACATCAACTCTCTTAACTCCCCCAAGGATACTAGTACGACCACCAAGAAAGTTTTCAACCGTCTCACATAGGCTTGTAACAACGTTTGCAAATTGCGATTTATTTGCATACATATTCACCACAAGATGGTTTTCTCGGATACCGTACTTTTTATTTAAAACTTTCATTAAAGAATATGAATCTGTGATAGAAGCTTTATCTGGAGTGACTACAAAAACTCTATGATCACAATAAGCATTTAAAGTTAGAGTCTCTCTTGTAATCCCTGCAGCACAATCTAAGAAAATAAAGTCATACTCTGCTTGGTGTGACTGGATAATATCAATAATTAATTCTTCTAATTTTAACTTTGATTCAAAAAGATCAAGATCACCATTACATGCTGATAATAAGTGAAACTTACCTTCTTTATAAAGACAGTCATCAAAACTTTTTTGAGCTGTTAAGAGTGAATAAAAATTTGAATTATTTAATGGAAGACCAAGCTTAATAGCTGTATTAGAAAGATTATAATCGCAATCAATCAAAAGAACTTTATGGCCTATGCTTGCGAGGGTTTTTGAAAACTTTAAAGAAATGGAAGTTTTACCAACACCACCTTTACCACCAGTAATGGAAGTCACAATAGCTGGTTTGCCAGACTCTTTTCTTTGATGAATTAAAGATTGTAATTGTTGATTTTCTGTAGAATTAAAAGAGAGTAACCACTCACTAGTTTTTTCCATAACTTCCTGTCCTCACAACCCTCAACATCCTATCGAGGGGCCTAGTAATTTATTTGTTTAACTTACGTCCTATAAATTAAACATTCCTGCTAAAAGTCTTTCTGAGCTAGCTGCTTCCATATCGTCTGGAATCGTTGCTCCAGTTCCAAAAAACTTAAGCGGGATTTTATTAAATTTCGAATGCACATTGATAATCGCACCGTAATTTAAGCACTGATCTACATGTGTTATTATAACTCCATTTAAGTGAGCTTGATACTTGGAAATAATTTTTCTATTGTACTGCTCGCTGTGGATAGCACTGTAAACACCTAATATTTCGCAGTTCTTCCAAGACCTTCTTAAAGAGTCTAATACTTTTTTTGAGTCATCTTCCACAAGATTATTCATTTTAAGATCTAAAATAATTTTTTTCTTATCATGAACAGCTTTTCTTATTTCAGTTAAGAGATGTGATACTGTTTCCACCTCAACAACATTTATTTTAAAAATTGCTTTTGCAAAGTCGTGAGAGATTGTTTCTACACTTTGCTTACGGTAACGGATGATAATTGCATCATCCATCATGGCCGCTAATTTAAAGGCCATCGATGTTTGCCCACTAGATGCTTCAGAAACAAGAGTTGTAATAACTGGATTTTCATCTTCTTGAATCTTAGAGAATAAAGGCATTTCAGTGTGAATCATTTGATTAAGCTCGCGCAATGCAAATTCAAAAACAATTTCTTCACTATTTAACTCTTCTTCATTTAATTCAAATTGAGCTTTTTTAATAATATCAGCGATAATACTTTGGTTTAAATCAAGTGATTGTAAATTTACTTTTAACGAAGATAAACCAATCGCAATTTCATGTTTTTTATTCTCAGCACTCTTAGCACTTATTTCAAAAAGCTTTTGTTCAAGAGCTGCAATTTGTTTTCTTTGAGTATCTAATTGTAATTTTAATTTCTCATTAATCTCTACACTTTGTTGAGTCGCACGAACTGGAACTTCTTCGTGGGCCACTTCAGCATACTCATCTTCACTATTTGTAAATTCATCAAAAGACTGAGTATTTCTTCTTTGATGATTAGCCTGATTATTTCTTTGAGGTTGAGCTTGAACCTCTTCAACTTCAGCTTCTTCTTGAATAAGAAAATCATCAAGAGAACTTTTAATTTTTGAAGATGCTTTACTTACAGTATTGACTACTTTATTTAAACCTAAACTTCCATAACCTCCAGCTCCTTGAGCTTGGGCCTGTCCCTGACCAGGAACATGAGAATTATAATCATTAATCATTTGGTTAATATTACTTGAAGGTGCTTGATAAAACTGTTCTCTTTGATCATCACTTAAAACGTGATCAACTCGCGCTTTCTTTGTATAGCTTGACTCACTAATAGCAGCAGTGATTTCAATCTTACTCTTCTTAAAAGCGCCTTTGAGACCTTTATTGGTCACAGTTTTTAAGATAATAGCATCTGGTCCAAGTTGTGATTTAACTTGTTTTAATGCCTCATCTAAAGTTTCACCTTCGAATTTCTGTACATACATTTTTTACACCCTCACGGTTCCAAGTGATCTAATATTTATATCCGGACTCAATTCATTATGGCTAACCACCATAAGGTTTGGAATGAACTTTTCAGTTAAGCGCTTAAAGTGCCTACGAACAACTGGTGAACAAAGCACAACCATTCTCTCACCCATATTCGTTGCTTCCTCGATTCTTTCATTAAGACTTGCAAGAATTGTTTGAGTAACTTTTGGATCAAGTGAAAGCTGTTGACCTTGTTCAGTTTGAATCAAATTATGAGCAATAGACTCTTCAATGTTTCTATCTAATGTGAACAATGGGATATCTCCGTTATCACTTTTCACCTTTTCAGTAATGGTGCGGTATAATGCTTCTCTTGCTAGTTCAGTTAGCGTGTCAGCATCCTTAATTATTGTACCATTTTCGGCAAGAGATTCAAGAATTGTGCGCAAATCTCTGACCGGAACGCTCTCTCTGAGTAAATTTTGTAAAACTTTCAGGATTGTCCCGATTGGAAGGATCTCTGGGATCAAATCTTCGATCAATTTTGGATAATCTTCACGTAATTTATCCAATAATCTAACTAATTCTTGACGGCCAAGGAGCTCATTCATGTTTGACTTGAGAACTTCAGTTAAGTGAGTTGCGATAACAGTTGATAAATCCACTACAGTATAGCCATTATATTGAGCATCTTCTTTCGCCTCTTCATTAATCCAAACTGCATCTA
>CAJXHA010000200.1 GCA_913053615.1 uncultured Bacteriovoracaceae bacterium
CATTAATTCTAGAATTGAAATGGCAATTTTATTATCATCAATATCAATAACATCATCCACTAGACCATCTAGTAATTGAAACATCTCTTCATTAGGAATCTTAACCTTTATGCCATCTGCAATAGTCATCACCTTATCTGTGTGAACTATTTCTCCAGCCTGCAGTGAACGTACCATCGAGTTCGCTCCCTTAGCCTGGGTACCGATGACTTTAATATTGGGATAAAACTTTTTACAAGTTGTGGCCAAGCCCGCAACTAATCCTCCACCACCGATAGCAGCAAAAATATAATCGATATTTTCAATTTGCTCTTTAAGCTCATAGCCGATACTTCCTTGTCCTGCTACAACCAATGGGTCATGAAATGGATGGACATAGGTGGCATTATGTTCTTTTAGATATTCTTTAACATACTCAAAACTTTCATCAACATTTTCACCTTGAAGAATAACTTTAGCCCCAAGAGCTTCTGTATTGAGAATTTTCACAATCGGACTAGGCTTAGGCATGATTATTGTCGCGCTCACTCCAAACTTCTTAGCCGCCCAAGCAACCCCTTGTGCATGGTTACCTGCACTAACAGCAACGACTCCACTTGCTTTTTCTTCATCAGTTAATGAGGCTATTTTATTTAAGGCACCTCTTAGTTTAAAAGAACCAATTGGTTGCAAGTTTTCTAATTTTAAATAGATATTTGCTTTGTACTTTTGAGAGAGGTAGTCATTTTTTACTAAAGGAGTTTTTACTAAGTGTTTTTGAATGAGTTCATAGGCCTTGATAAACTGATCATCATTTATTTTCATTTTTGCCTTTCTTTTTTTCCTTTGGATCTTTTTCATCTAAAACTTTAATCTTTCCAAAATCTTCCTTTTCAAAGATTCTATCGAGTTCTTCTAAAGGTAACTTTTCAAAAGGTAAAGTAGGGTCAAAAGCATCACTAAGTTTTAACATCTTGCTTGTTTCTAATTTGCTATGAGTAACATGTTTCGCAAAAAGAGCAAAGAGTTTTGGGTCAAGCTTGACTCCACTAAAGCGCTCCATCACATCAATGGCCTGTGAAATGGTAAGCACTTCATTATAAGAACGCTTTGTGGTAATTGCATCAAAGAAGTCGGCAATGGTACAAATACGTGAAAGAATATGTATTTCATTTTCTTTAAGACCAGTTGGATAACCTTTTCCATTCCAATTCTCATGATGCTCAGCAATCACCCTAGCAATAATTTCGACATCAATCTCATCACCGATTTCATCCTGATTATCCAAGAGTAAGTGAAGTCCTAACTGGGGATGAGTTTTAATAATTTCATACTCATCATCATTTAATCCACCGGGGCTATTTAAAATATTAGTGGGTATCTTAACTTTTCCAAGATCGTGTAAAAGACCACCGAGTCCAGCATGAGTTAATTCCTCTTTAGTTGCGTTGGGCTTGGCAGCTCTTAGAATTTGAATACAGTACATACTTACGTTGATAGAGTGATCATAGGTATAAAAATCATGTGTACTCAGACTTCCAATTAATCCTCTAAGACTATCAATATTATAATCATCGAGAACATCAATCATACCTTCTACAGCATCTCGACACCCTTTAATTGTTTCAACGAGAACTTCTGTACTAAACTCTTTTGACTCATCAAAAACTTGGTGGAGATATTTAATTGCAGAGTCTTTAATAAAGTTTGTCGCTTCAATATCACTGACATTATCACTTTGAATTAAACTTTTCATATAAAGTGTTCGTTGATCTTCAGCACAGTATAATTGATGATACTTTTTCTTAAAGTCATGTAACTCATCAACACTGAGAACATTATCTCTTTTAAAGAGTCTGACGAATTTTTGTTTATTTTCTAGGGAGGAAGAATTCACATAGAGATCGTAAGGTAGTCGCCTACCCCATATAATTAAATCATAGCTTATGGAAAAAAAACTTCTTTCGCTCAAACTTCAATTCTCCTATGAGACTTGATTATAGCATGACAAAAGATTGTTTTTTAGGAAAAAGAAAAGGGCACAATTTGTGCCCTTAATATTATAAGATTATTAAAAATTATTTAACTAAAATGGTATATCATCTGAAGCAAAATTAGCATCAGTTGAAACATTATAATCTTGGTTTGATGAAGATGGTGCTTGGTTCATATTAGCATCATTCGATTGCATATCGTAGTTAGAAGCTCCAGCTTGACCACCAATGAATTGAACAGTCTGAGCAGAAATTTCAGTTGTATATCTTTTGTTTCCGTCTTTATCTTCCCAAGAACGAGTTTGAATTTTTCCTTCAACGAATGCTTGGCGACCTTTAGATAGATATTGATTACAAAGTTCTGCAAGTTTTCCCCAAACAACAATTCTATGCCATTCAGTTTTTTCTTGTTTTTGACCACTTGCTTTATCATTCCAAGTTTCAGATGTAGCTAATGAAAAGTTACAAACTGCAGCACCTGATGGTGTGTATTTTAATTCTGGATCTTGACCTAAACGTCCAAGAATAATGACTTTATTAACACTCATGTTCTCTCCTTATGTATACTGTTAACCTATGACAAATTTCATCAAAATTAAAGTCGATTTCTCAACTTTATTCCAATTCCCTTTTACAAATAAGTAGTTAAAGCTCAATATCATAAGGCTCTAGAATATTAAAGAAATAATGTGACGTATAAAATTAAGATGCGCTTAATTCGTCATTAATAGCGGGCTTTCCGGCATTTAAATTAGAATTATTTACTTGCATTGGCTCTGAGTTTTCCTCTGCTGGTGCTTGTGGGTTTCGCTCATTCCAAAAGTCCTGAACCTTCTTTTTTGCCACCTTAACATCTCTTCGATACCAAGTTGCATCAAATCCACAATATGGACAAGGAAGCTCATTGCGATAAAGGATTTTATTTGCCACCTCAACTACCATCCAAAGGATAAAAGTTAGAAATAAAGTCTTGGCACCAAATAATGGGTATAAGAAATAAGTCAGTGATCCTCCAAGTAAAGTTAATTGAAGATAATTTGTAATAGATAAATTTCGTTTATACTTCATTTGCCTCGGTGTACTACAAAGTGCACATAGAAAATGTTGACTAGGATTTTTAACTTTAAAAAATCTTTTTTGAGCGAAATCCATCTTTCACTGCCTCCTTATTACCTATATTATTTCATATTTAAAAATGCGTTTGTAGTGAGTAAAAAAGGCCTCCGGGACATCTGCATGTCCCAGGGGTGATTTGATTTTGAAGTGAATCAGATATGACTTAGAGAGGCCTGCCGAGTTTCACATACGTCCTACATCCACAGATCGGCACCCTGTAGATGTATTATATGTTTCAAGAACCATACCAAATACCCGAGTACTAATATAAAGTAATATCAAAGACTTAGTTTGCCCAACTGTAGGGAATTTTGCTAAAATGACCCTATCTAAGGGGTGGCATTTCGCACCGAATTAAAACTGGTGCCGTAAGTAGAATGATGTTTAAGAATCAGAAAGGTCAAATTTCCATATTTTTTGCGACAACAGTCTTAGTTTTAATAACTTTTATTGCCTTTATTGTGAATATTGGTGTTTTTGTAAAAGCAAAAATGAATTTGCAAAACGCAGTGGATGCCTCTGCATATGCTGGTGCCAGTGTGCAAGCAAGACAATTAACTAATATCGCCTACCTTAATTGGGAAATGAGAAATATTTATAAAGAGTGGATGTTTAAATACTACGTTCTTGGAAATATTACTATCGATGCAGTTGTTAATGGTGCAGGCTCAACTACCGATTTAAGAATGGAACCTTATACATCAGGAACTGATACCGTTTCAGATTATTATAATATCCCTTCTGTTTGTGTGGACTTTCAAGCTTCGGGGAATGTGACTTCTTGTAAAAAAGCAATGGTTCCTGGTCTACCAAGATTTGCGAGAACAGATGTTCTTGGTCTGGAAGAAACGATGGATACTTTTGTCGATTCTCTCTCAGCTGAAAAAGCAAAAGACTGTGCAATTAGAACGAGTCTAAACTTTATGACTAATTTTATCTGGGCCTTTAACGTCTTAGATAATAGTGGACAATCTATTGGAACAATTATTGAAGATGCACCAGATGTGACAACTAATCGTCCAGGTGCTTATCCAGCTGCTTTAGAGTTGGCACTAAGAATTAGAAACCTTGAACAACAAGTTAATAAACCTCCTTATAAAGGTGGAGTCTGTATTGGTGGCGGTGGCGTCGATTGTAGTGATGGACAGATTGATAGTCTGGTTAATGCAGATGCAACTCCTAGTAATGAAAGAATTTATAAGGCCTTTATGTCTGGCTTTAGAAACTTGGGCTCATCAGACTGTACTTCATCAGCGGATGAATTTAAGTGTAATTTTACTCTTCGCGAGTTAGAGCCAACTCCATTTCCTATTAATGAATTATACTCTCCTTCAAGAATGTTAATGCCCTCAAATTTAAACGTGCAAAAACATTATCTTGATTTAAAATTACAGTACTTAAACTTTACAACTTTTTTTACCATGCTTGCTCCGAATACCACTGGTCGTATGAATCCGGATGGAACCAGAGAAGTTGGTGCTTTTCAAGTGGCAGGGGTCACTGCAGAAAATACTGCAGAATGTGTTTCAACTAAAGTGGCCATGCCTGTACCAGGTTACCCAATTGGTTTTGTAAAAAATCCAGCTGTAATGACTTATTACGCAGTAAAAGGTCAAACTCAATTTATCGGACGCTTTTCACCTTTTGATAGTCCCATTAAATTAACTGCCTTTGCAGCAGCTAAGCCTTTTGGTGGAAGAATTGGTCCAATGCTCTTTGATATGAGCCAAGGGGATTATTTAACGGCGAGAAAACAAGATCAAGGTGCCGCCAGAAAGTCATCTGCCTACCTTTCAAGAATTAGATCTGATACCGTCGTTGATCGTTTTGGAAATAATTTAGATATCGCTTCTGTCCTCTATGCTCCGGGCGTACCAATTCCAGCAAGAGATCCATCTTTAGGTGATTACTTTGCAAAAGATGATAGTGAAAGAATCGGGGGAAAAGTTGACTCTGATATCTTCTTTGTTATTCCAAATATTCCTTATGATTTTCCGGGAACAGATCCAAATGATATGGCCTCTTATACTGCTGACACTGCCATTCAAGAAATTAATGGAGCCAATCCACTTACTGTAAAAGCCGGCCTTTATAATGGTGCAATCTTTAATAAGTTAAGAGAGAGATTACCCAATGTAGATACTCCAAATATTAGTCGAGATGAGATCTTATCAGGGGTTTTTAGAAGTCGTGCTCCTACTCTCTATGATATTCATCATTACCTAGTTCCTACTCCTGAGACCCTAAATAAGGAAAAGGGTGTCGACTCATATGGAATTATCACAAAGCCTGCAGCTGGTTCTGTTACAAGCTTACCTGATATTGGAAATGCATGGGAATTAAATATCTATGCCCCTTTATTTAGCTCTGCTCCAGATAGTTTATATACCAATGAAGCAGATGTTGTTAATGCGATTGATACCTTCTTAGAATTGCAAACTCCTGCTATTAGAAAGTACAGAAGTGCAATGAATATAGCTGCCTATAATATTTCTGCCAGCAATACATCTTCTAGAACTGGTGGAGATATTGGTGCAGAGGCTGCTCAATTAATTAGTAATTTTGATATTGGCCTCTTAACCAGTGCTCCCAACGGAGCAGCTGTTGCCAATGAACAACCAGGTTGCCTTTCTCTGACAGGAAAATTTATTTGGTTTTATCTTGGGAATAAAAATGGACTTGTTAATTCCACTGGTTGTAAACCAGAAGACATGCTCACATCAATGTTAAGCAGTCGCTGGACAGGTCTCGATGATATAAAAAAACAGTATTACACAGAGGTCTATGTTGAGCCCGATAATGCCAATACTCGTGACGCACTTTTTAGTGCATATCGTCCAACTGAAATGAATGACGGTTCAGCCGATGGAACATGGACCAATACTTTGAATGGTAAGACCACCAACAAGGCGCGAAATTTTTATTCAACAAAATTTATCACATTAAAGTCTATCTCCCAAAGGGATGAAAGTTTTTATGCTACAGAGAACTTTACTATCTTTTCAGAGGGAAATAGTACGAAAGGAATTACTACTATTGACCCAGGAAATGCTGGGATCTACCAGAACCCATTAATGACTGATCCAGGTAATGATTTCTCTAGGATTAGCCACTAGAAATGCCTTAAAATGGTTGTATAATTGGAGCTATAAATTATATAGTTAGGTAG
>CAJXHA010000201.1 GCA_913053615.1 uncultured Bacteriovoracaceae bacterium
GAAAAGGAATATATAATTTCGTAATATTAAACGCTTTATGAAATCTAACATAATTATAAAATACATTAATCAGTATAAATATTCTATCGCTATAATACTTTTTGTAATTATAAACCTAATTACATTGAATAATCTCCCATGGGGTGATGATTATCCATTTGTTTTTGATTCTTTTATAAGAAAAGCTCCAACCCCTTTAGAGTTTTGGGATCCATATTCAGTTTACTTTAAAAGTTGGTCTTTATCTTACTCTGTTCTATGGACTTTTTTAAATACCGTAGGAGATCAAACAACTTATTACAGAGTTTTTAATCTATTTATTCATATTATTAATTCATTATTATTAGTAAGGGTTATAAAGAATATCTTTAAACTAGAAGACAAGACTAAAACTTTCGCGATCTTTTTTTTATACCTAGTCCATCCAATATCAATGATTACTGTGAACTGGATATTTCAAATCAAAACATTACTTTCAATGTTCTTTTGCTTATCAACTCTATTAAGTTTTAATAAAATCAATGAGAATGTATTTAAATATACTTTTCTAACGATTTTTCTCTTTTTTTGTTCTTTAACCTCTAAAGTTGCAACCATACTTCTTCCAACTTATTTCTTTTATAAAAGAGCTAGTATCAAAAACATTAAGGCTAAGTACATAGTACTAATAATTTGCCCCATACTCTCAGTTTATTATGGTTTAATAAATATCAAAGGAATCCAGGCAGTTTGGTCTGAAAAAAACAACCTCAAAAAAAGTGTAATTGAATACTCTGAGGCCAATAAAAACGATAAAGCAGAAGTTAAAGTTATCATCCTAGATGAGGCTCAGGCTAAAAAAGTAGAAGAAAAGAAATTAGAGGCAGCAAAACAGGCAAAGGCAATTAAAGAGCAGAACACCAATAAACAAGCACCTAGCACACCTGTAAAAGTTAAAGAAAAGAAAAGAGAAAAGATATATACATTAAAAGATAATAAACTCAATATTGATTTATCTGAAGAATTTGAAGAGTCCATTGACTCATTTGCAGACCAATTTATACAACCTAATCTTATAAGAGATAAATTGCTTATCTCCTTTTTTACCTTTGGTCGCTATATAACACACTCCCTTGGTTTCAATATCTTCTCTATTATATATGAGAAGAATTCCCAGAGTCTTTATGCTTATAAAATAATTACATTTTCTATTCTTTCTTTCATCTTTGTCTGGTTCTTAATGGGAAGCAGCTCAAGACATGCCCTAATACTTTGTTTAATACTTTATTTACCAATTAGTGGATTTTTCTATGTACCATATATGAAGATCAGTTATATTTCAGATCATTGGTTCTATTTGGCTCTTCCATTTTTTACCATAGCAATTGTACAAAGGCTTAATACAAAAGCGATTTCAATATTAATGATACTCATTAGTTTTCAGTCTCTCTATTCAACATATACATTTTCTACAAGTCGATCAGCGATACAACATAGTTTTAACACTTATAATAACTCCTTTTCAAAAGAGTATTTAATCCGTCATGAAATGGCTGTTAAGAATTATAAGGCAGCTTATGAATTATCAAAAAGTACATTAGAGGAGTTTTCTAATAAGAAAGAAGATATTATAAAAGCTAAATTTGTAATCAATTCAAAGCACTTACAAAATAAACATTTATGGAATGATACTAAAGAGCTAATAAGCCTTTATTATAATAAAGATCAAATGGAAGAAATCACACCCGTCATGCTTTCTAAATTTCAAGGTGGTAATCTAGAAGAGAGACAAATATTAAATCACCTTAAGTTTATTATACAAAAGCAAACGAATGAATTGATGTTTAATGAAATTATAAATATTCTGAGTCCAAACAAGAAACAATCAAATGGTAGTATTAACTATTCGCTTTAATTTAATAAAAAACAACTAATTCATAATCAAAACTAGTCTCTTCATCTGTTTCAATGACAAAATCAATGTAGCTCGTATTTGTGACTACTTTAAAAAATATATCGATATAGTCACTAGCATTCTCCTGAAAGCGAGGTAGATATATTTGCATTCCTCTATTATCAACAATTGAAACTTTATACTTATTTAATGAATGATTTTTCAATATAAGAGCTGCTTTATACCACTTAACAGTAAGTTCTTTTTCAATCCTAAGAATATGTTTTTTCTTTTTATTTTCTTTTTTATCTTTCTTTTCACTAAACCACTCCCAATCTTTATCTTTTTGTACTGAGCTTACCTCATGGCTTTCAATTGTTAGTTCTAGTTTTTCACCTAATAAATATTCAACTTCTAAAAGCGGAGACTCTACTTTTTCCCATGTATAAAAGTTTGTTGATATCATCCAAAGACCTGTATTGATTTGCTTGGGACTTAAGATCAGATCCATGAGCTTTAGTTTACTTATGTGCAGTTTTACCATTTCAGATATATCTTCATCTGTTTTTATAATAAAAGATAGATTATAAGTATTATCCTTTTCAAAGTTCTCTAAATCTTGATGATATAAAGTTCTTTGTCCTTCATTTATATTGGCAAAAAATAATGTCATTCCATTAATTTCATCCCCTACAAAAAGTGCAACTTCACCTTTTTCAGTTTGCATTCTTAAGTTTTTTGCATCATCAAAAAAGAAGATACTCTTTTGTGTCTTATGTTTTAAGACTTCTTCTAAATAAGGCTTTAAGGCCTCTAAAAAAGCGTAAGAACAATAGCCACGGTCTTTACGAAACTGAGCAAAAAGATTTTGTAAATTAGTATCAACATCATCTCTCCAAGCCCATAGGCCATAGTCTGTTTTTACAAGTGCCTTTTCAAGTAGAGGCAAAATCATGTTAAAGTATAGGATCATATTCACATAGTGCTTCGGCAATGGGTGTGAGATATGACTAAGTTGATAATCAAGAAAGCTATATAAGTATTTCTTATCACTAACATAGTCCTCAATATGCTTTGAGGTCCAATCTAGTTTCTCAATCATACCTATTTTAGTTTTAGTAACTTCTTTAAATAAGACTCCATCATTACTTCCATCATGAAAGTAATCATAGAAGTACTTAATTTTCTCCATTCCTTTTTGAGAGAATGCCCAAATTAAACCAGGTGCATAAAAGACTTCTTCATCATGTTCTAATGCAGCTACACTTGAATAAGTTTCCCCCTTAGTTTTTTCATCAATAAAGGTTTTAAAAGGTTGTATTACTTCATGCTTATCTAGTGAATCTTTTAAATCCATTAACCAACTTGCTCGAGGGATAACAGCATCTATATCAGCAAAAATATATGAATCCGCACCTGATATAAAATCTATAGCGAGATTAAAAAGACTTTCCTTGTGCCAAAGTCCTTTGAACATAGTTAGATTTTCAACTCTAAGAGTAGTCACGGAATCAACATCTTGGAAGAACCTTTCATCTCCACCAAGAGAAATGTGCACATACTCCACAGCTTGGCCTAAAACATTATGATTTAATTTATGTGCCTCTAGTAGACGATTTAAATAATCATTCCCCCAGCTTGCAGTTATATAGACTGTTTTTCCTTGGTATAGACCGTTAAAATTATAGACTTTAAAGTTTTTAAGAATATCTTTCGCTTTTTGAATTCTCTCCTTAAGGGAAATATCTTTGACAGAGTCATGTACGTGGTTAATTTTCCCATCAAGAATTTTAAAGAAGTATCTGAGTGTTTGTAAGTGACCAAGAATTTTATTCTCACAATTAATTAACTCTTTATAAATATAGTAAGTGTCTATTGCACCATTACCAAAAAAAACATCTAACATATTTTGGTTTAAGTATATTTTTTTAAACTCAGTAGGTAATTCTTCATTAAAATCAAAATTTTCTATTATATATTCATTAGCTTCAATTCTTTTAGAACATGGAATTAAACCTGTTAGAGTTTTAAAGTAATTAACGATATCAGATAAGCTATTTACATTATTTAAATCAACTGCATTTATTTTTGCAAGATCTTCACCACTAGTGATTACATTTGGAATAAGGGAGCGAACTTTTTTAAGGTTTCTCAATAAGCAAGCTTTTCTGTATTTAGTTTTACCTAGCTTAATATTTTCAAAAACCCACTCATAGTAAAAATATATTTCCTCAACAATGTCTATTTTTATTTTTTCAGGGTAATAAAGATAGTTTGCATCAGGCAGTTTTCCCTTTAGGACTTTCCATGTTTTGAAGTCACTGTATTTTAAACCACCATACTTAAGTCTAAGTTCAAACTCTTCCTCATCATAAACATCAATATCTTTTACTAAAGGACAGAACCACTTTAGGAGTACAGGCATTTTAAACTGTGTTGCGACAACAACAAAGTCTATATCAGATACAATCAGTTCGAAGTCACCCCTCGCATAGCCGCCCTTAATTGCAACAAACTTATTATCTTTACCCTTAAGTAAAAGACCTGCGACAAGAGCATTCCACCAATAAAAAACTCTAAACACATGAGAGATCAGTGGAATTTTACTTAATATATATAGTGTATTTAATATGATTTCATTCATTTTTATATAACTCTAATAGTTCATTGAGCTTTTTAAAGTTTTCATCAGGACTAAATGATAAATAGACCTCATAACAGTCCGACTTAACTAATAATCTCATTGCACTTATTGCCCTTGAAATAAGGATCTTAAGATTTTTAAACTTGTCACTAAAACTTGATTCTAAGTAATACTCCAACACCATTGGTAGGCCAACTCCCACCACCATATTCTTCATAAGATATCGCCACATTTTATACTTACTGATTTTCTTATAATGACAATTATCCTTAGAGTTTATTCTTTTACCCTGAAAAAGGATTGTTTTATTTTTTGCTGAATTCTCAGAAATTTTATTTTTAAATTCTAATATATCAATTAGTTTTTTCGCATCATACTCATCACGATCAAAATGATACGATTTTTCTTCATAAGCTTGCAGCCTTTCACGAGAGTAACTATTTAGCTCATAACCAATTCTAATTGGAAAAGCTTTAATATTACCCCTAAGGTCTATCATAGGTGAGTCATCAGAAATTATTTCAACTCCCTCTTGATCTAAGAAATAAGAAAAAAGTGTTGTTTTACCACCCTTGGAATCCATCATACCCACAAGATTCACCCCAAACTTTGAGATACCGAATGCATGAACTTTATGAAGACCATTAAGGTCATGATATTTTGTTTGGCGAGATAATATGACTAAGTACAAGAGCTCATGTAAGTACTCTTCAGTTTGAGAGTATACTTCAATATATGATTTTGCATAATCAAGTATTGATACAGCTTTACCATAGAAGTAATTATAGCGTAGACTTCCATCTTGAAAGGTCATTGCTCTTGAGTTTTGTTTACTTGCAATAAGATCACTCGGTATGAGGTGATTAATTTCTTTTGTGATAATGGCCTTAATTTCTAAATTTACTGCAGACTCTTCACTTAAAAAGTAGTGAAAATCTTTTTTTAAAAGATCACAAATTTTTTCGCTCTCACAATCAAGTTTTATTTTAAAATCCCAAAAGTTAAAATATATTTTACTCAAAACTTAACTCCATTCAATTTATAGTAAACACCTTTTGCATAGCCGTGTAGCTGCCCGAATGGATATACAAAATTAAAAACACCAAACAAACTCAAAGCTAAAAAGAAGGACTTGGTCTTCTTTAATTTTAGAGAAATTTTTAGAGACTCAAAGCAGATAATTAATAAGTATAAACAACTAAAAGCCACACCAAAGGCTGGGCTTATCTTAAAACTAAGGATCAAAAGGCCGAGAAATAGTAAGTGGAGAAAGAAAATGAGTCTAATAGACTTAGGGTAATAGATAATACTTACAGAACGGTATAAGCCAGCTAAATATAAAACTCTAATAATTTTATAAAAATCTACTTTTCTATTATGGTGGACCAACATATAGGGTACATACTTCATACTTATGCCACGGTCTTTAAGTATGGCCATAAGATAATTTTCTTCATTTCTTCTAAACTTCTCTGGAAACATTTTTATAGAAAACACAGACTTCTTTGCCCAAAAATTACAAAGAATTAAATTTACTTCGTTTCCATTTGTAATTTTATTTCCCACAGACTTATGCCTTCTATTAGTAGGACCTGTTGCAAAAAAGTTTTCCATGACCAGGCTTAAGGTACTTTGAAAGTCATTGGCCTCATCTGTGTTTTGGTCAGGACCACCAAAAATATCGATATCAGGAAATTTAGCCAGCACCTCATGTGCC
>CAJXHA010000202.1 GCA_913053615.1 uncultured Bacteriovoracaceae bacterium
ACTTTGAAGTCTGCATAAAAATAATTTTGAGGTATGGGGTATTTTTCTAATTTGTTTGTATAATATAATGAATTATCAAACTGAGAATTAAAACCTAGCTTAGTAAGTTCTTTCTCATCAAATACTGTACGCCAATAATAATGAGCATAATTATTATTGTATCCAAGGCCTCGATAAAATTTTTCAAAGCGATAATCCCAAGAGCTTTTACGATTAATATACTTAAAAAGTGGAAGACCTAAGCGAGCTGGTCCAAGTCCAACTCTTAATAGATTTCTATATTTCTTGTGTAGCATACTTGCTTTAAGTGTTGGGTAGCCACCAAATAACTCATCACCTCCATCTCCAGAAAGAACTACTGTAGAAGTCTCTTTAATAAATTGTGATAAGTAATAAAGTGGATACATTCCTAAATCAGCGATAGGAGAGGAAGTATGTTTAGAGTAGTTATTTAATTCATTTATAAATGTATCACTTGTGAATGTGACTTTATGAAAGTCTAGGCCTAGATCAATGGAGAGTTTTTCTGCAATAGGGGATTCATCAAAATCAGGGTGATCAAAGGCAATATTATAGGTATTTACCTTGCCTAGAAATTTCTTTGCATAAAATGCCATGGTCGCAGAATCAATTCCAGAGCTAAGATAGACTCCTACTGGTCTATCTGAAATGAGCTGTCTTTTGACAGAATTGGCCAGTAGATTTTCTAGTTTTTCTTTATTATATGACTCATTTTCACTAACTTCTAAGTTCCAATATTTTCTTCTTTTTAAAATAAATGTTTGTGTATCGAGTTCAACAAACTCAGCAGGTTTTAGGGCGTGACAATCTTCAAATATATTTGTGTCATCATGTATATAGTTTGTTTGTAAGTAGCTTTTAATTGCACTGCTATTTAAATTCTTATAGGGAATAAGTTCTTTTAAGGTCATCATTTCAGAACTAAATGCAAAGTCATCTTGATTTTTAAAGAAATATAACGGTTTGACACCAAATCTGTCTCTGGCAAGAAAGAGTTTATTTCTTTTTAGGTCATAGAAGCTTAATGCAAACATTCCATTAAAATTTTTAAGTATTTCAATCCCATGTTCTATTAGTGCATAGAAAACAATTTCAGTATCACTATGAGAGGTGTACTGGTAATCTCCTCGTAATAAATTCTTTATTTCCTCTTTATTATAAAGCTCTCCATTATAGACGAGTACATAGTCTTTATCACTACTTATAAAGGGCTGATTGCCTCCTTCTAAGTCTTGTATTTTTAGGCGTGCTGTTGCAAAGAAGTAATTACCTATTTCACTATGGCCAAAGTGATCTGGTCCGCGATGAAAAAGTAGATTGTTGATCCCACTTGGATCATGTCTTTTTTCATTTGTTATTTTATATCCTGCTATTCCACACATAATTAATACTTAAAAATCGTTTCTTCAAATGATCGAGGTTGATAATGGTAGTCTTTTTCTAATTCACCACTATTAAATGGTTCATGAATTTTCATATTTAATATTTGATGGGCCATAATTAAATCTTTAGGCAAAAAGAATGCTAAAAACTTAACCATTAATTGTACTGGCCTTAAAGGTATTGGGACTAAGAGCTTTTTTGAATTTAATTTCTTTTTTAATAATTTAAAAACATAGATTAATTGAATTTGTTTTGGTCCAGATACTGTATAGAGTTTATTGGTGAACTTATTCTCTTCAATCGCTCTTGCAAATACTTTTGTTATATCTCGCATATATACAGGCTGAATAACATGCTTTGGAGCAATAACAGGTATAAATGGCATCTTTTTAATAAAGTCTTGCATTTTAATTAAGTTATTTTCATCAAATTCACCATGCATAACTGAGGGGCGTAAACTAATAAAATTATGTATACTTTGCCTTAAGTAGTTTTCACAACTTAGTTTAGAGTTAACATAGGCACCTTTATTAAATAATATAGCAGCTGAGCTTATAAAGATTACATTCTTTTTATTATTAAAATATTTAAAAATTTTAACAAATAGTTCACTATTAATTTTTTTTATTTCTTGATCACTAGCATTGGTTACTCCAATACAGTAAATTATATTATCAACTTCATCAAAAATGCTTTGATACTTAGATAGGTCTGTATAGTCAGTTTGATAGAAGTTAATTTTAAAATTTTCTTTTAATTGATGCCGAGCAAATGCATGAATGCTAAAGTCATTCTGATATTCTTTAATAAAGTTTTGAGCAATGGCACTGCCTGCACCAAAGATGATACACTTTTTCAAATTAGTCTCTTCCAGTACTTAAGCATCCAGCTTGGTCGTAAATAATATTTGCGATAGGCGATATCACGATATTTTTCAATTTGCTTAGCACTTAGGTGATCAAGCTTTACAACAGAATGATATTCAGTATAGCGAGTCCAGTCTTCAGTACTCAGTCTACCTTTTAGTGTGTCGTATAGTTTAGTGCCAGGAAATGGCGTCATAATACAGAATTGAGCTGCTAGCGTGTTAAGTTTTTTTGCATAGTTAATGGTATTATTAATTGTTTCATCATTATCTTGTACAAAACCAAGAATATAAAAAGCACTAACAGTTAGTCCTTTATTTTGAATATATTTAACAATATTCTCTTGATGGACCAAATTCGCAGGCAATCGGCCAACACTCTTAAGTATTGCGGGATCAGGTGATTCTATACCTAAATTTAAGTGCCTAAGTCCTGCCTCGTACATCTTATCAATAAGATCTTCTTTTAAGCGATCAATTCTCGTTTCAATTGCCCAAGTAAGATTTAATTTTTCTTCTATCATCTTATCGCATAATTCAATTGTTCTTTTCTTATTCAAGGTAAAAACTAAATCACGAAATACTATATTCTCGACACCGATTGATTTTAAGTATTTAAGCTCTGCTATAACATTATCTACTTCTCGATAGCGAATATTGGGACCTGCCTCAGGCATATAATGGCAATAATCACAATTATATGGACAACCTCGACTAGTTAAGACTGGTACAGAGATCCCTTTGAGCATTGGGGCATATTTAAAATCTTGAAAATTAAAAACTTCCCAGTGAGGAAATGGTAACTCATCTGGTTTTTCAACCTGACCATTTTCTATACGTTTATTAGCTAGGGGGAATTGATATTCATTTTTAGCAAGTTTTATAAAACTTAACTCAGGCTCCCCATCTACAATCACTGCATCTAATATATTCTCAAAGAGTTCTGGTTTTTCTTTTGAAAATGCACCTGCAGCAATGATTGGTACTTGTGGATATTTTTCCTTATAAGTTTTTGCAGCATTTAACTCAGCCTGATAACCAGGCATTGAGGTTGCCAAAATAATTAAGTCATACTCACTAGTAGGAAACTTATAAGAATGTTTAATTTCCCAGTTTTCTTGTTTGAAAATACCTGAAGCATAAGCAAAGAATAAGGGAGGTATAATAAGGCCCTGTGCTTTTTTCTTTTTATACATCTTTCCAATCAAGCCATCTATCTCAGTTTGCGAGCCAAATGTTCCGGTTACTGCCTTTCTAATAGGGGAGCTTAGGTCTGCTTGAAAATCTAATAGGAGTACTTTTTTCATATTCTTTTCCTAATTATTCTTAGTCTTATTATTCAAATCTCATGCAGTCTTTCGCACTATACATCATTATAATGATATAAATTCCAGAAATTAAACTTGCTAATGTAAAGGCACTAAATACGCTCTCTGAGTATCTAAAGATTACGGGCACAGAGATGATTGTGAATAAAAAGAGTATCAGTCTCAATGGAGTTAATACTCCTACAGTTTTAAAAATTGTCCAAAATAATAAAGCTGTATCTTTAATAGGATGAAACTTTGATTGACCTACACGCAGGTGATACTCAGTCGTTATATAGCTAAATTTATGTCCTACACAATATGATATTAGAGTCATCGTTGTAACACAGCTAAAGCCAGCTGGTACTATGTCTAAATAAGGAAGCATCTTTTCTCTTTTAAAAGCTTTTAGTCCTGTATTTAAATCTGCTATATATTCCCAAACTAAGAAAGATGCCAGGTAGCGAGATAGTGCTTTGATAAATTTTCTTAATGGCCTAAAATAACCCATCTCCTTATCTCGATAACCATTTACATGGTCACTTTCTGGGAAATGTCTAAGCATTCTAGGAATATCAGCGGCAGTATATGTTTTATCTGCATCCATAAAAACGATTATATCTTTTTGAGAGTACCTGATACCTACTTTTCTAGATGCACCAGCTCCCATATTTTTTTCATTCTTTAAATAAATAACGGAATCGCCGAATGCTTTTACAATATCACTTGTATTATCAGTAGAGCAGTCATCGACAACAATGATCTCATAATCATAAAGTTCTTTATAATCATGCATTGCCAATATAATTTCCTCTAATACATCCTTTATGCATTCTTCTTCATTATAAGCAGGAAGTATAATTGATGCTGATAATTTACTCATTGGTATCCTTTTCAATTAATTCTTTTTTTAAATAAAACTTAGTCGGACTAAATGGAATGTCTTGGACCTCATACTCAAGATCTACTTCGTATATATTAAAATTAGTCTTATGGGTATTGGGTGCATTAATTTTTGAAGAAATAAAGAGCTCTGCTTTTTCATCAAAGGTGGTCGTAAAGTACTTTTTGTCTAGATAACCATAACGAGGTTCCTCAAAAAGAGTAAGGCAAGGCCATGTGCACTTGATCCACTTTATATCACTATAATGTTCATTAACTTTATCTGCTATTTTTTGATAAATAATTACTCTTTGATAAAAACTAGCATAGCTTAAATCTGTTATATCTTTCTCAAAGTGGCGCTCAATTTGTAAAAGACTGTGAAGTGCAACAATAATGATTATAATTTCAGTTTTTAAAACCATAGTCATTGGTATCGCTAATAAAGACGTGTAAACTAAAGAGACATAAGTGAAGTCCCTTTGAATAGTATCTCCATAAAATAAGAAGAATGCCAAAAAACCAAGTGTTGCAGTCGTGTACAGTACTAGTGCTCGTGATAATTTGAAATGAATTTTCTTTTTTAAATCTCTTTTATAAAAAATATAAAAGATACAAAGTATGAGGATAAAAACTAGGCTTCCAAAACTATTAGAAGTTGACTCATCTAAAGCCTTATATGACCAATAGATTGAATCAATGATATTTTGAAATTCAAATTCATTTCTTCTTATGCGTGATAAAACATAAGGGTGATTAATAAAAGTCCCTCTTTGACTAACCAGTTTATTAAAAATGAGAAAGCTTATAATAGTAACAAAAGGAGTAATGCCTTTTATTAAATCAAATAGCTTGATTTTTTTCTTAGTGAGATCGAAAAACAAAACTATTAAAGGGAATAAGAAGAAGCTTAATGCACTCTCTCTAGTAAGAACTGCTAGTACAGAAAAAACCGCGTACTTTGTATAATCCTTTTCTAAAAAGAAAATAAATGAGTGAAGGGCAAAGGCGATCATTAAATAATTAGGGACAAAGAGTAGGCTCTGTATAAAAACATATGGATAAGTTAAAAAGATTATTAATGTGCTTATGGCCAATTTCTTATTAAAGTAACGACTCAAAAATTTATTTGTTATAAAAATAAAGTAAGTAAGTGAGACAAATGAAACTATGTGAGCTGCAAGCGGGTTTTGGCCAAAAAGTTTAGATGAGGCCAAGAGTAGTAATTGAAATAGAGGTGGATGTCCATGGTAGTGTTCTGGATTATAATTATGGGGCAAAAAATCTAGCAATCCGTTTTTAAATATACTTGGTGTAAAGTAGATAGCTTCATCCCAATATATAGGCATAAACAAAGTTTCAAATCGAAAACAAAATAAAAAGATTATTAGCAGGTATAAAAAGAAGTTTTCTTCAAAATTTTGCATCACACGGTTTAAAGACATTAGGCACCTTTAGTCTGTGTGAAATGATCAGGTATTATTTTTAGATAAGGAACGTAGATTTTAAGTAGAGCACAATAATTGAGCTGGTGATAAATCATACAAATCCTTTTCAACTATTATCGTTAAAAAGGATGCTTTTATCAAATGATATTAAGACTTTATTACTTCTTTTTGACCTTAATTTTGATGGCTTTTTTTGAATAATTTTTCCATGAAAAATACATTAAACTAAGGGTAATAATTCCTAAAATTGTCATCATGACCTCCTATAAACCGTTTCGGTCATCTCTAGTATTATTATAACTTATTTTTGGATTTATTTTCAC
>CAJXHA010000203.1 GCA_913053615.1 uncultured Bacteriovoracaceae bacterium
ATTTACTCATTAGATAGAATGAATGAAAATCCTTTTGGTTTCAACACTTTACACGCTTTTTTGCCTTGCTGGTACAAAATCAATCAATCCAGATAGAACTGTTCGCTATCTATTTGAACTCTATGATGGTTATACTCGCTACACCAATGGAACTGTAAAGGTTAAGGGTCTTGGCTTCAACCCTATCAGTGAAGAGTACTCTGAGAAAGCACAAAGTTATTATATGGAGACTTCTGAATTTGATTATTTTCACAATTTAGGACTTAGCACTTTTGAGGCAACTCCAGGTGATGATTATAATAGTTTTGGAACTGCCTTTCATGTGGGGGGGAACTTCTTATTAACCAATCAGCACGTACTTAGTACTAAAAGAGATAATACAACTCAATGCAAACGCTTTCAAATTAAACTTAATTACGATCAATACAAATTACGTGTTCAATGTAAACAAGTTCACTACTGCGATCGAGAGAGAGACTTTTGCTTAATCGAAATGCATGAGTACCCACGTGGGCAATCTTTAAGTGATAAGAAAGGTTATACAATTAATCCTGATATCGCTTATGATGATACTGCACTTACAACGATCATTGGTAACTCAAGAGGCTTTGGCCTACACGCTTCTCAAGGTAGTGGCAGAAGTTATATTGATGAGGATAGTTTTCGCTTTTATGCTCCAGTTTTTGGGGGGAACTCTGGGGGACCTATCTTTAATGAAAAAGATGAAGTCATTGGAATTGTAAAACAACAATCAGCACTTCTCTATGGAGAACGAGCCTATAATGTTGGGATTTCAATTAAAGAAGTACTAAGAGTATTAGAAGAAAATCTTGAAGATCAAAGTATTCTCGATCAACTTAATATAAAGAAAGATGAACCTGTCCTAGATATTATAAGAAGTGCTCAGGATTAAGTTTCTCCATCACATAGCCTAAACAGTCTGACTTCATCACATCTATATTTTTAGTAAACATTGATGGAATAAACATTTGATTGGTAATTAATTGAGATTTAATTAGTTTTATATAGTGATGAGTTACATCCACACCAAAATCATCATACACTCTTAATAGCTCTGGGTTTTTCAAATAACCTAAATGATAACCTGTAGGAAGATACGAGAAGTTCTTTGTCTCAAGATCTTGAATAAATGAGATATCACTTGATGTATTATCATTATTATCAAAATCTACATTGGCCTCAGGATGAATTCTAATTCTAGCAATGGTATGGAAAACACCAACATTATTAAAATCAAAAGCATCATCAAAAGATTTTAAATGTAGTACTTTTTCTACAAAGTTATAAGTAACATCAATTCCTTCAATATCACCTGAGCGACCAGCTTCAATTGTGACTGATGGACAAAGCTTTGCAAATGCATTTGATTGCACTTCATGAGGCTCAGTAAAGTAAACGATCTTCTTACTGAATAATGATGCCAATTGCAAAAAGTGAGAGTCCATAACATTGACACAGCCATAATATGGATTCATTCCAGTATTATTATGAATATCGATATTTGCAAAAAGATTTTGCTTCTTAGCATACTCGATAACTTCATCCGCAAAGTGATGCATTGGTGTATCGCCTTCTGCCCAAATACGATTGAAATCTACTTGCCCTGGTAATTGTCTGCGACCTTTTTCTGCTGCTTCTGTATTTCCAACCAGAATAATGAGGTCTCGCGGAAGTTTTTCTGTACGATATTTTTTTACTAATTGTTGTAAGACACTAAAAGAAGTTGTTTCATTTCCATGCAATAAAGTTGAGATAAAGAGTGCATCATCTCTCTCACCTTTTAAATGAAATAAACAAGGTCCTTGAATCAAAGTATGAATATAATCTAAATCGATAGTTTCAAAGCCACTAGGTATTTCATTATATATTTTTAATTGCAAGTCTACTCTCCTCTACTACAAATTCCACTCGTGAATAGATTTTTCTGATTTTTGATTTTCAAGATAAACTTCTAATAACTCTTGAAATTTTCTGCCATGCATATGGATATAGGCTTTTTGCCAACGGGCACCATTAACACCCTTCTTTATACGAGGGTAAATATTATTATCCATATATTCAAGTATATCATCTTTATGCACTCCTAGCTTTACAAGTGCATTCTTTACCTCGGGATAAATTATATTTAATAATAATTGCTGCATATCATGTCTCTTTCCATCGATCCATAAAGGGCGACAGTAAAAGCTCTGTTTTGATGCACGATAAAAATTTGTTCTTAAATCCTCAAAGTCTAATAGATACTCTGGTGGTGTTTTCATATTGGCCAAGTACTCGACAAGACCTGTATAGAATATTGCATTGGCAACTGTATCAACAATTGTTGGCCCAGCACTTGGAGTTCTATGTTCAATTCTTAAGTGAGGAGATCCATCACTATTCTCACCAATAATTGGACGATTCCAACGCCAGATTGTTCCATTATGCAGCTTTAAATGTCCCATTAACTTAGGATCATCATCTGAAATCTCAGGCAGGAGAATAGGAAATTTATCTAGATTATCCTCAAATAATTCAAAGAGAGATTCATTTAAATAATCTTCTCCAAGAGTAACTCTTTTTATAAAGCTTCCCCTTTTAGACTTATAACAATCCATCTCAACTGATTGTTCAAAAATTGCGATGCGGGACTCATCCCAAAGTTCATTACCAAAAAAGTATGGTGAATTAGCGCAAACAGCGACCATAAAGGGAGAAGCAATGCTAGCCGCATTATAATATCTTTTGGCCTTATCTTGTTCTACTGAAAGGTGAATTTGCAAACTTGTGGCCGCACATTCAGTGAGTACACTATCAACTTTAAAATTAACAATGTCTCTTCCACTCATGCGAATATTTAATGGCTCACCACCACGCATTTTTAAAACTTGATCATTCATTACATGATAACGATTTTGCGGTGACATCGTATCATTGGTTAACATACTCTGCCTTAGAGTTGCGAGTGTTCCCATCATCATAGGATTTGAACCAAACTGAGTGCTCTCTTGATTACACTTTTTCCATAACTCGCTAACTTCATCATGTAGTTTTTTAAATGTTCGACCACTTAATTCATAAGGTGAAGAATTTATTTCAAAATTAAAGCGTGAAATCTCAGGAACAATTTGATCATGATTTATCGCTTTAATAAATTCATCACCTGTTGCATGAGGCATCATATCTTTATCAACAAGCCAAGCTTCCAGTTCAATTCCGGTCATTCTTTTTGGGCTTTTAAACTCATTGCCATCAAACCAAGAACGCAAAAGATCAGTTTCTGCTTTTAATTTTTCATGAAAGTTTTGGATATCAATATCTGTATAATAACTAGAATTGGAATTTTTAATTTCTTTTCCCATACATCTTCCTGAACGCCATTTCGGCCTTTATGGCCCAAAAGAATAGTACCAAATTTTCAATCTTGGTCAAAGAAATTTTGTTGTTTTTTTGCTAAATTCCATGCTTTAAAAGCCAGTATTGTGCACCTATACAACTACTGCCAAAAAAGCCTTTTACCCCATGTGCTTCCATCATTTTAAGCCTATTATGAATCGCAGTGATTCGGTTCATAAGACTTTGATGGCTTCCTCTACAGTCTGATAGTGAAGCTGAACGCATCTCCATTAAATTAGGATCTTCTAATGCTTTATTTAAATATATTTGGTGTGCATTATTAATATTCGTATCAAGATCCATATTTGGATATCTCTCAATTTCATTTCTTAAGATTCGTTCATATTCCTTCATACTATTTTCCATTACTTCATCTGCCTTTTGAATACTTTCAATTGAAAGTGAGTATAAGTGCTCAATGCTTTCAATTTTATTCTCACTACCAAAGACACGCTCTAAGACTTCTAAGCGAGATGAAATATTCATAACACCAAGTCCCTTAGCATCTGCACCGATAACCCTTGAAACGTTTTGATTATCTTTTATGACAATGTATAAATCATCTCCCGTTTGTGCACTAGCAATTTTAGAAGGATCATTAAGAGCTTTTAGTAATTCTTCATCAATATTATTTGAACTTGAAAAAGGCACCTCAACTAAAACATCTAAGGCCTTTATAAGTCTTTGCATGCGAGGATCTATTTCAGATACTTTTCCTTTTCGATATTTTTCTATGGCCTCTCGAAACTTCTGATTAAAGTCTGGCGATTCTCTTAAGTTTGCAGTCTCTGTAAAAGTTTCTTTCATTTCTTTATTTATAAATTCAGTTAAATCTCCACTCACACTTCCATACTCATTAATGACTCGTGCTTTTACATAACCTTCTTTAAAAGAATCAGCGATAACATTAGTGGTGCTAAGTCTTGTTTTTCCATCAGGTAATAAACCTGGAGTTGCAGTTCTTAACTTCTCATTCACATCTTCACAATTATCGCATTTGACAAAATAGCCTTTAAAATCTGTTTTATATACTTTGCTCCCTTGGGGTAATTGACGACACATATCTCTTTCAAAGCTTTCCATAGTTGCATTCACAGCACCAAGACCAAATTGTGAATTTGCTCCCTTAATACCATTAAAAGCAATTCGAATACCTGAATCATTAGAAGTAAATAACTCCTGTCTCTGGGTAGCAAACTCACTACCAGTTAAGTTTAAAACTTCACAAGCCCAAGCTTTATAAAGAAATAAAGAGAGAATAATGAGATACTTCAATTCACACCCCCATTACATTCTTTTATAAGATTGTCCAAGTAGTCTTTAATTTCTATTTCAGTATAGTTTTTCTTTTTTAGCTCTTCGACTATTCCTGCCAGGTAAACTCTATCTCCAGAGGATAAATTATAGGCATTACCAGCATTATAAATATTATTATTGCGAATTTTTCTGATTCCAAGACTATCATCTAATGCATCCAATGCTTCTCTTTGATCAAAGTCTAATCTTCTTAATTCATCAATATTTCCAATTAAGTTAGTTGAATTTTTAAGGGTATTTTTGGCAACTAAACCTAGTCCTTCTCCAACAATACTTAAAGGGGCAAGGTATAAAGTTAAGTCTCTATCAAAGTTACGAGCTTGCATAGTTTCAACATCAGACTCTCCAATCAAGTACAAATCATTTTCAAATGATTGCCTATTTACACTCGTATGAATCGCATAGGCCTCACCTGCAATAGCGACTCCTAAGACACAGCCCGCACCAAATGTAAAAGCACATGCTCCCCCACCAACTAACATGGCTGAAGCTAGATAAATATCCTCTCTTAATTCTGAGAACTCTTGTTCTCCTTTAAGCTCACTTGCAATGTCACAATAAATTTGAGAATTCTCATTTGTGAGAACATTATTAACGGTACCTTGAAAAAGTATTAATTTATCTCGATCGTCTCTACTAATTTTTTCTTTTTTTAAATCAAGTAAAGACTCTTTAACAAATTCAAGAGCATTTAGAGCTTGCGCTATTAAAAAATCATCACTTTCTTCCCCAGTGGCTGCGACAAGTCCTAACATTGGATTAGAGCTTACTAGGGAGTTATACTCTTTTTTGAATTCTTTATTTTGTCTTTCAAATTTCTTTGTTACATAACTATCAACGATGGCCGGTGCATTTGCAAACTCAGGATGCTCCATCTTAACGACTTCGGAAAATTCATCTTCTAAACCCCAAGTATAATTCTTAGCAAACTCTCTTTCCCTTGTACTTAATGGTGGAATTGAAATATGTTTTATCTCATGCTCGATATTAGGGTCATAACGTAAGGCCCTAGTTGGAGAATAAATTTTCCCTGGCATATTCATCTGTGCCATTAAAATTCTCATACGAGGCAAATTTACTCTTAAACCATTTAAGATCGAAGTTTTTAATTCATCACAAGTATTTTGAGTTAAACAGTTTTGTAAGTGATCAACCTCTGCAATTTTACTTTCAACTAATTGACCTACTTGAGAGTGGACTTGATTTAAAAAATCTTCTTTTAAAACTTCTTTTTCAATGGCCCTTGCATCCGAGTAAAGCTCATTTAAATTTTCATTCAATGTTAGTATATTTTCACGATTACAAGTGACATAGTATTCCTCTTCATCATTAGTAAATTGAGCACATGCAGGAAAACTATTTTCTTCAGAGTTAAGAATATATTTTCTTTTGGTAAAGTATTTCTCGATGGCATTGAAAGGATTCATGTCAAAGGCATGAATTGATTGCATTAAGAATATGGTTAA
>CAJXHA010000204.1 GCA_913053615.1 uncultured Bacteriovoracaceae bacterium
TAAAGTATTGGTTTTTTTAAGTAAACGCTCAATCGCTGATACAAAAGTAAAAGTCAGAATTATTCTTGAAGGTTGTAAGCCTATCGAAGAAATATCGATATGTAAGTTCACGGGCTATAATATGATGGATTCTGAAGCACTGACCAGTATTGCAAAGGACTTTAATTTAAGACTTATAGATGACTTTAGTGAAGAAATTAAAAAATATAAAAATAAAAATATTCTATGCATTGGCTCTAATTATAACTATAGGACCTTGCATACGACCTGGCTTAACTCACGCCCAAGAGGATAAGAACCTTCAACTTAAACTCGGTGATTCCGTTTCAATTTATTCAGAAAAGGCCTATCGAAAACAAGGTGGTAAAGTTTTTGAGGCGATTGGTAATGTGGTTATACTTTCAGGGGATGAAACTCTATACGGTGAACAGGCTAATCTAAATTTAGAAAGTGGTGAAGTAAATATCCTTGGAAATGTAAGGATTATTTCTAAAGATGTAACGATCTATGGTTCCAAGATTTTCTACGATATTCGAAAAAAAATTCTCAATATGCAAAATGTGAGAGTTCTCACAAATGAATTTAATATAGTTGCTGATAAATTAGAAAAAAGAAGTGATGGCCTTTACTACGCAGAGAAAGCCGAGTTCACTACTTGTAAAGACTGTACAGAGTCTTGGACGATCTACGGTGAAGAGATTGATATTGAAATCTCTCGTTATGTCACCATAAGACATGCCCTGGTAAAAATTAAAGGGATTGATATTTTCTATCTTCCTTATATTGCAATACCAATTAAGGATAAAAGAGAGTCAGGTCTTTTATTTCCTTCATTTATTTCAAGAGCAAATGAGGGACTATCTTATTTGCAACCAGTTTACTGGGCCATAAGTGAAGATAAAGATGCGACTTTTACTCCAAGTTTTTGGGGGAGACGTGGTTATGGGATGGATCTTGAGTATCGTCAAAATTTTGCAGAAAATAATTGGTTAGAATATTCCCATCGATTAGTAAACGATAAGATTTATGTCCCTGGTAAAGTTAATAATGATGACTCTGGGACCAGTTACTTTAGAAACTTATTTGAAATTGAACATCATGGACAATGGTCTAATGACTTTACCTCGCATATTAAATTAAATGGTGCCAAAGACATCGATATGTTTCGAGACTATACGGATTATAGTGATAATTTCTTACAAGAGGAAACCCTAGGTTTTGAAGGTTTCTTTGAGCAACGTTTTAATACTATGAATATTGGTCTTGAATCAGAATATAAGAGAAATTTATTAGTTGCAGACTCTGAAGAATTCGATGATTCATACGTACAGATCCTTCCTAGTATTTATTTTAATACCACCCCATATACTTTATATAATAGTGACCAACTAATGCTTAGTAATATCTCTGTAGGCTTTCAAGGTGACTTTACTCGTTTTAAACAGAATGAGCAGTCTGAAGATGGCTTTATTCGTAATGCTAATCGATTTGATCTTTCACCATATCTGTCTTGGCACTTTTTTAATTGGGGACCTGTGAGTATGTCCACAGAGTATACTCTTTCTTATCAAGATTATCGCTTTGAAGAAACAAATCAAAGTGGATACTCTAAATCAGCTGGTTTTTTACAGACTGAAGTTTCTTTTACCATGGATCGTATTTTTGGTTTGGCCTATGAAGAAAGAATTCAAGCAAGTGAAGTAAATCGATTTAAATCCGTTAGTGATAACCCGAGTTTAATTGGAATGGTTCCCGATTTTGAAAACTCTTTAACTGATGACTCATTCACAGTTGTGAAAAATTCTTATCGACACTCACAAGAATTTAAATTTATTCACCACTATATTGCACACTCAGATGAGTCTGGTAATGAGGTTTTTGATGAACAAATTCAATCTGCTGGTGGTTGGTTTGATTACCAAGATGCTATTTTAGAAAACCAAGCAGACGTAGGTTCTAATACAACGAGAACAATCATTCCGCGTAAGAATACAGTGGAATTTCAATGGAATAATTTATTAATAAGAAAGTCACCTAAGAAGTTTAATTATTTTCAAGATCAAAGATTTTTAAGAGATAATTTTAATTACTCTCGAGTTGGTTACTTTCAACTCTCTCAAGGGGTTATTGTGGATGAAGAGTTAGATGCTGAAGAGCGCTTAACTCGTTTATTTGTGAATACAGGTTATAACGCAAATACATGGGCATTAAATTTTAGAGAGTATTACTTTCATCAAGATGAGAGTCAAATAACAACATTAAGTTTTAAAAAGGTCTTTGATCCTTTTCATATACTGACTTCATATAATACCAATACTCTTCCTGGTTCTAGTATTAAAACCTTGCGTTTAGGGGGACAATTTAAACCAACTGATATTATAGGTTTTACTTATCTGCAAGATCAGGATTTAGATGCGAACGAAAATATTCTTTCTCTCTATCAAATTGATTTTATGCCACCTAATAATTGTTGGATTATTAATTTAAATTACCGTGAAAGTGTTGTGGATCAAAGATATTCATTTAACTTTATTTTCAATCTTGGAAATGATGAGTTTAAAAATTATCAAAATAACTTTTTTGACTTTGATCGAGTTAGGAATAATAGATGAATATATATCTGTGTGACTTTAGGGATAGTTTTACTCTTAATATCCTCACCACACTTTCTGATGCTTCTAGTGACTTTAAAATTAACCTCGTCGAGTTCAATGATATTAAAAAGAAATTAGAGAGTTTAATTAATACTCAAGAGAAGACAATTATTATTTTAGGTCCAGGGCCTGGTCATCCGAATGACTATGAGTTTTTAAAATATACAATTGAAAAAATATTAAGATGTCCTCATTTATTTCTTATGGGAATTTGTCTTGGCCATCAATTAATTGCTAGTGCTCTGGGTTTGAAGATAGGTCCATGTGACATTCCGGTGCATGGGCAGGCCTTTAGCTATAAATTGTCTGATAAAGTAAGTAAAGATTTACAATTACCAAGTAGTATTACTGTTCAAAGGTATAATTCGCTCTGTGTTTTAAATGAAGCTCAAAACCAAGTCCTATTAGAAAAAAATGATATAGAGTTTTCAAAAACTAATGAAGATATTTTTCTTTTTTATAAAGAGAACTTAATCTCTTACCAATTTCATCCAGAATCTATCGGAACAAATTTCCCAAAAGTGTTTTTCAAAAAGGCTAAAAGCTTTTTGTTATAATACTTAAACCATGGAAATCAAAATAAATGGAGTCTATTCCAATGAAGTTGTTACCTTCTTAAAAAGTTTGGGTGTAAATAACTTTGGTTTTGATTTAAGACCTACTAGTTTTAACTTTGTTCAATTGCATATTATTCAAGATATAGTGAAAGTTAATCCTAATTGTACTTTTACTTTTCTCTTTCAAAATGAAAAAGATTTTGTGATTAAAGAATTAGTTAATTTTGTTTGTCATGAAACACCATTGCAAAAGGAACAAGTGCTCTTAGAGTTCACTGATATTCACGATATAGATTCTTGTGAATCTTTTGAGATGAATTATATTTGGCACTTCAGTGATCTAACAAATTATCGAAAAATCCTTCATGCAAAATATCTAAGAGTTATAAGTCTTTCTCAGAATCATATGCAGGACTACCAAGAAAAGCAGCAGTTCTTTCCACTCTTAAAAGAGTTATATGAACTAAAAAGACCTAGTAACTTATTGGATTTACGTATAAATTGGACTGAAGCACCAGGGGAGAGTATAATTGATTTTATCAAGCCTAATCTGCTTACCTTGGAAATCGATAATTCAGTTCAGTCTTCCTATCGACAATTAGATAATCAAATAATTCAAATACATTTAAGTCATATAAAAGAAATGCTAAGCGGAGGAGTTGCATGAAAATACTAACTGTTAATGATGATGGAGTTCATGCTGAAGGTAATATATTTCTTAGGGAAAAGTTAGCTGAAAAAAATGAAGTGCTAACAGTTGCTCCCCATCAAGAAAGATCAAGTTGTGGGCATGCAATAACTTTAGGTGAACCTGTTCGCTTAAATCAACTAGATGATAAAACCTATTCATGTACTGGCTATCCAGCAGATTGTGTCTTAGTCGCACTTGGAAACTTTTATGCTGATCAAAGACCTGATCTCGTTGTTTCGGGAATTAATATTGGAGCGAACCTAGGTCAAGATCGATTTTATTCCGGAACAATTGCTGCCGCAAGAGAGGCGTCTTTTAGAGATATTCCCTCTATTGCAGTTAGTTTAGTATTAAACTCAAATGATCATATAAAGCACTTTGAAACAGCAGCTCACTATGTAAGTGAATTAGTGGCAAAAGGCATACACAAATACATTCCAAAAATGTGCGTTTTAAATATTAACGTACCAAATGTATCGGTTAATCATGTAAAGGGAAGTTGTTTGACGACTACAGGTTATCAAAAATATTCCGAAGAGATAATTAAGAGAACTGATGGAAGAGGAAGGACTTATTTCTGGGTAGGTGGAACCTATGACGGACATGAGGACATTCCAGGCAGTGATTGCAATGCAGTTAGTGACGGATATATCGCTGTAACTTTGCAAGAGTTAAGTGGCAGAGATGTAGATTTAACTAACGTATTAGAGGAAATAAAAGCAATCATTTAAAAGTTCTCAAAAGAAAAAGCAACATTATGAGAATTTTATTTTTACTTAGTTTATTTATTTTTACTTCATGTGCAATGCGCTCAGGTCGTTACGTATACAGTAATGGCAAGTGGGTATTTAAGTCTTCCAATGTTGGACTCTTTAATGAGGGCGGAGGATATAGCACTGATTACCGAGCAACAGGTGATTTCATTTGGCCGGTTCCTAGTTCAAAAAAGATTTCTTCACACTTTGGTAAAAGAGGATCTCGTCGTCATGAAGGAATTGATATTCCTGCAAGACACGGAAGTAATATCCTGGCTGCCAGAGGTGGAAAAGTTACCTTTAGTGGTCGTATGCGCGGCTATGGGAATATCGTAGTTGTTAAACATGATGGTGGCTATCACACAGTTTATGCTCACAATAGTAAGAACTATGCCAAAAAAGGCCAGAGGGTTAGCACAGGTGAGGTTATTGCACTGGTAGGGAATACTGGTCGCTCAACTGGAAGCCATTTACACTTTGAAGTACGAAAGAATAATGTTAACCAAAATCCAATGGCATATTATAAGAAATCAGGTTCCCGAACTATTGCTTCGAAATAAAATCTTTATTAGCGAGTCGTGTGTAAGATATCACAGCTAAGTTTAACTGTTGTTCCGTATACACCATTTATATCTGCCATTTGTAAAAATCCATAGAATTTCTTTCTTCTAGAACTTGTAACAAATTTTTCCTTTGGTAATAAGAGGTGGATATTTCCACGAGTCTTTTTTCCATAAAGATCAGCAAATTTAAAATAATTAAAATATCTAACTGGTGTAAAATTTCTTTTATCTAACTTAGTATATTCAGCATTAAAATTATCAAACTCTGTAAAATAAACATCTGGATTAGAAATTCTTGTAAGCTCATACCTAACTCTTGGTTCAAGGATTTCATAAGTATCAAAAGACTTTACCTTTACTAGGGCCTCGATAATAACATTTGTATACATCCCATCTTGAGCGGCATTGATTTCATGGCAAGTAAGTCTAAAAGCATTAAGTGTTTGTGACTTTATAATTGAACCAAGTGCATATTTAAGAGCAGAGATCTCAAAAACTTTCATCTTTGAATCAATTTCATCTGCCATATTTCTTATTAAATTTTCAAGATTGCGATTATCAATATTACTAAAGTACTTATCGTCTAATTGTATTAAATCACCTTCACTAATTTCACCTTCAAGAAACTCATTGAAGTCTTCAATCTCAATGACTAATGCATACACATCAGACTTATTAGAAGCATAAAGTAGACAAGCATCTCCTAAAATATAGGGATCAATTTCTCCACATAAAGTTTTTTCTATTCTTAATTCTTGAGTCAGTGCAAAGACATTGGATACGCTAAAAAGCAGTGCTAAAACTAATAAAAGTGTCCTCATTTTCTCTCCTGTGTGTATTATTTATTTATCACTCATGCATCAATATTAAAAGTTTGATGCATGACCAGTCGAGTTAAGTACTTAGAAATTTAT
>CAJXHA010000205.1 GCA_913053615.1 uncultured Bacteriovoracaceae bacterium
AAATCAGCCACCCTATTCATAATCTTAAATTCACCACGCTTTCCTACTAATCCCCAACCAATAATCTTCGCATTGGTAGTGTTCTTATCATAGAAAACCAGCACTTCACCTGGAATAAGTGGATAAACTTTAGAGTGGAAATCCACCATAGATGAATTATTATTTTTAAAGTATAAATCAACCCTTATAAATGCATTGGAATACTTAAATTTTACAAAGCAGGCCAAAGGCTTTGAGATATCAAAGTGCTTAGCAAAGTGCATATCATAGAGTTGTGTCCCTTCAAATGTAACATCTTCTTCATGCCCTAAATAAATAGTCGAACTTTTAAAATCAAAGTTTGTAATTTGAAGATTCTTATCAACATGACTTGAGTCTTTAAAGCTTGGCTCAACTTCTCCAATATAATGAAAAATCATACTTTCATGTTCACCAATGGTTGTATCATTTATAGTATTTTCAACAACACCTGAGCGCTTAAGAGACTTGGGAACATTGGTATCTAAAATTTTCTTTGCCGACTCTTTTGAACGAAAACAAAAGCCAGTTTGATTCTTTGACTCAGTGGTTATTAAATTAAATTTTTTGGCTATTTTTTCTACCTCAGCTTTTCGTAGTTCACCTAAAGGCAGGAGCAAATGATCTAGTACTTCGTGATTTAATCCGGCCAAGAGAAAAGACTGATCAGAGCCAATATCTTGATTAGGATAAATAAAACTTTCACCCGTAGAATGATTCTTATGAACCTTTGCAAAGTGTCCACTAGCAATATAATCAGCTTTAAGAGTATGCATTTTTTCTAAAAGAATATTAAAACGAGTGCGAGTACAATTAAAACAAGAGCTATTTGCTTGTCCTAGAATTTTATTGCTAACAAGTTTATCAATTACTTCTGAATTAAAACGAGAAACTGTATTAGTAGCATAAAAAGGAATTCCAATTTTATCACAGAACTCTTTTACCTTTTCTAGATTATCAATATGACATTTAGGAAGCTGTTCTGGCTTATCAACTAGATCTGGATTGGATCCTATTATGGATAATCCAATAACATTAAAGCCTTGTTTTTGAAGTAAGAAAGCAGCAACCGCCGAATCTACCCTTCCTGTTAAACCGATAATAACTGTCTTTCCTGACTCTTTTGCTTTTGTATTCATGTATTATTAAGCTCCTAGGCAAATTATATCCTAAATAATAAATATAAAAAAGTTGGTAAAATAGACGATAAGCATTATGATGACAGAAGTTAAACACTTAAACTTTAAACAAATACTCTTATTTGATCTAGTAGATCAAAACTCACGCTCTAATGCGTTAAAAGAGTTTATGTTCTACCTTAAATACTCTGGAAAACGAGGAAAGATCAACTTTGCCCTATCCTCTTCTAATGAGAATGTTCATTACCATTTAACCATTAAAGATAATTATATTCTTGATAGTGTACCGACTTCACTTATTGTTGATCGAGAAGATAATTTTTCTAGAAGAGTAGATAACTTACAAAACCCTCACTTAAAAGAATTAGTTTATAAAACGGACTGTATCGAAAGATTAGTAAAAGATATAACTCCACAAGAGAAAAAGTTAGTCTCTGTAGTAAAGGCCCTTTTAAGTGATAGTGAGTATATCTTTTTAGACAACCCAGATATTGGGCAAGATATAGAAATCGTAAATATTATAAAAAAAGCGATTATCTTTGAAGTTGAAAACTATCATCGCAAAGTATTTCTAAAATCAGACAAGCGTGAAATTTGGCTCGATATTTCCACAGATATAATTTCTCGAAATGAAAATAATAAGTATATTAAAACTAAGAATAAATTATCTGAACATAAATCACTAACTTATAGACCTAATACACTTAAAGAAGTTAGCTAAAACTTAGCTCTTATATTTTACAGAACAATTAACTTTAAAGCTGGCATGAGTAAATTTGTTCATGGCCTTAAGCCTAATCTGTAAAATTCTATCACTTAACTCGATATCACAATAATTTACTTGTTCTTTAAGATTAAAAGTTTCTAGTTTTATATTCTTATTAAATTGATCAATGCGATTGCCAAAAAAATGATAACTCTCATCTACTTTTTTATAATATGTACTTACTTGAATAACTTGATCATTGCTAAAACCAAGTAATGGTTTTAATGCCAATAAGAACTTTTCTTTATCAAGCTTTGAAAATTCATAGAGAGTTCCTAAGAGTTTTTGAGAGACTTTTAAACTGAATGCCTTATATAAGTCCTTAAACTCATCTGTTAACTGCCCTGGTAGCTCAGGAAGATTATGTTGTGACCAATTTTTAAAGCCTCCAAGATAATCAATCTCTGCTGCCTGATGCATTTGCATTGAAAACTCTAAATAAGCTTGATCATAGAATTGATTAAAATCATTCTGTATACTTTCAACTGCTGCAAAGCTTGCAAAATACTTTTGAAAAAAGCTCTTAATTCCAGCACTTTTAGTATTTAAATATGATTGGGCCTTTCCAAGTTTAATACTTAAAGGATATATAGCTTTTTCACTCTGTACCAGAACGTCCGCTTCACCATAACGATTATCTTGACTGGCCAATGCCACTTTTCCGATAATCTCAATATTATTAATTTTTTTGATTTTTAAATTTGTAATAAAGTCATCCACAAGACTTTGTGCAAGCTTGGGTAAATCAAGTATAAGTTCAGGATAAAACTCTCTTAGAAACTTTTCTTGATACTCTAACATCTCTTTAATGTCTGCACCTAAGTTTTGATAAAAGATACCTTCTAAGCTAAATTTTCTCGCTAATAGACTTGCAAAAATAAACTCATATAAGTTTCCCTTATACTCATTTAAAAGCGCTTCTTTTCTTATATTGAGCAAATTTATTTACTCCAATAAGCATCATCTAAAGTAGCTTCTTTTTCTGGAAGGCCCTTAAATAAACGAGGAGAACTCTGAATGAGAACTTCATAACTCACTCGATTGGCATACTTAGAAATTTGAGAAATTGAAGAATAACAAATATAGCGATCATCATGCTTTGGTGAATTAGGAATTAGTCTCCTATGATACGCATTGGCCGATATGTCATGTAAAAGTGCCGATAATGCAGCATCTCCAGCACCATTAGTATTCTTTATTATCTTAGGTCCACCTTGATATGGATTAACATGGGTATATATTTTAATTGGATTCTTACACTCTTTAGAAGTCATAGGTCTAGAGTATTCATAAGCATTATAATTTACGATAGACTTAGTTACTAATGGATCCTTTGTACTTCTCAAGTTTTCTTCATCACAGTATCCACCAATATAAAGGCCTTTTTCACCTACTGTTAGCATGACCATATCAACATCATTTAGTATTGAATCAATTGCTAATAGAGGATCTTCAATACCACAATATGCAATTGCTTCTTGATGATTCATGGCAAGCACTGTCACAAAATTCTTACAAAACTCTTTAATGAAGTCGTTTTTATCAATAATTAATTGAGATGTTCCTAAAGAAAGTACAACAGGAATATCGTTTTCTTTCGCAATTTTACATGCATGATATGTGGCTTCATAGATTGGGTCTTCTTCATTTCTTAAAGTATAAGCACTAACTAATAAAGCTGCTGATTTTTTAAGAACTTCTTCAGGGATGTATTCTTTAGTCAGATCATTCATACAGCCTTTAGAAATGGCAAAAGTTCTTTCATGATCTGGAGTGATAAAACAAAGTGCACGCCCCATTGGTTTATCGCTTGGCTGAAGATAAGTCATATCCACTAAACCACTTGTTTTTGAAAGATATTTAAAGGCGTAATCTCCAACATGAATTTCTTTTTTAATACTTCCAAGGGCAAAACTATGAGCATCAGAGAGTACAGCAAAATTATGAAGAGTATTTCCAACAGCTCCACCAGGAAACTCACCTCTAATCATGTTATTTTCTTTAGTATAATTATAAACTTCATCGGCCAGATCATCTTCAATTAAAAATGATTGTCCTTTTTGGAAATTATATTTTTCTAAAAAAGCATCATCAACTTCGATTTCAATATCCACTAATAATTGGTCAATACCAACAATATAGATATCATCAATTTTTTTGGCGATTTCTTTTTCTTGTCTAGACTTATCTGAAACTGGGAAATAATGTTTTTTATTTCTTCTACCCGGAAACTTCATTTAAACCTCATTTTGATTTATGCCAAAAGATAATATATTTGCTTAAACTTAGCAAAATTAAGTTAAATATGGTATTTTTTACATATGCAAGCACCCAAATCTAATGAAATATTTAAGTTTTACCCCGCTCATACCCCGTTTATAGGGATTCTTAGCATTCCTCACTCAGGTGAGGAAATACCAGATGAGTTTAGGCCCTATCTTTATGATGACTTCGCTCGACTCTCCCGAGACGTAGATACAGGTGTTCATGAATTAGTGGATATTGAAAAACTAAATAAAAATGGAATAAGCGTTATAAAGGCTAATATTCATCGTATATGTATCGATCTAAACCGTCCCATGCAGAATTCTATGCTCAATTGGAAGAAGAACTCTCATGGTGAAATCACAGTCACTCAAGAACCAGATGATGAAACCAGAGAAAAGTTTCAACTTAAATATCATGCACCCTATTATGAAATGCTCAAGGCACTAATAAACGAACTCATAGGTCTTTATCCTAAGGCCAGCTTTGTTGATCTTCATTCGATGCCAAGCCTGGCCACAGATTATCATTTAAAAATTAATCCAAAGCAAGATAAGCATAGACCTGATTTTTGTCTATCTGATGTTAATGGTGAAAGCTGTGAAGCAAGCTTTATCCAGACATTTAAAAGTCATTTTGATAAAAAATACTCCAATGTTAAAATCAATGACCCTTATTTTGGTGGCAATGTTACACGTGAAATAAATAATCTTTTCCCAAATATAAATAATATTCAAATTGAGATTAGTCGTGGGCTGTATTTAGATGAAACAAATAGAAGCATGCTTGAAGAAAAAGCGGCAAATCTAAAAGAGAATCTTACTGATATATTAATTCAAAGTTTTAAAGAAGTTTTAAAATAAAAAAGGCTCCCACAGGAGCCTTTCTTAAATATTTAAAATTCGATTATTTTAGAAGTCTGACCTAGCGATTCTTCCAATCTTCATAGATACTTTCAAATCTTGGTGTTACCAATTTATAATAACGATTAAAGAGATCCACTCTCGATTCTTCAATATGAGCATGCTTACTTAAAACTCTTAGAGTTTCTATATAAGCTAGTGCCTCTGCAATTGTTTCAGCATGTACAGTTAGCTTCATTACATTTTCTTCTTTTAACCACTCTTTAGCATTAAAGAATTTCTTCGCTTCAGCTGGATCAGAAATATTCGTTCCCGGCTTCAGTGTTTTAATTAAAAGCTTCACAAAATTCTTTTTAAAGTCATATTGAATAGCGTTGAAGTATGACTCACTCTCTGTGCTTGCTCCAAAAAAGTTTGCAATTGGATTAGCATTTACAAGTCCAGTAAAATACTTAGTCGGATTTCTCATAATGAACTTCATTAGGTCTTTCATGGCCATTAATGATTGAATTTGAGTTGTTCCTTCATATAATAGCGGTGCAAAAGAATCTCTATGGTAGCGAGCAACATCATACTCTTCAATAAAGCCATAACCACCAAGTGCTTGAATGGCCTTAGTTGATAAACGTGTAAATGTTTCTGCTCCATACATTTTTACTAGAGGAGTTCTTCTTCTAACCCATTTACGAGCTTCAGCTAATTCTTTTTCTTCAGCTTTAGTAAGCTCACGCCCGTGACGTTTCCACATATCATAACGTTGATAAATATCGAAATAAGAAAGCGTATCTACCATTAATGCTCTAAATGCATCTCTTTCAGTTTCCCAGTCACCCATATTTCTTGCATATAAAGGGTGCTCCATTAAGTTCTTACCAAATTGAACTCTTTCTTCTGCATAATTTCTAGCATAAGCAAGACATCCTTCAATACCACCTAGAGCTTGTAGTCCAACTGCGATTCTTGCTTCATTCATAAGGTGAAGCATGTATCTAAAACCAGCATTTGGCTTACCAATTAATTTAGCTCTTGAATTCTCATAGAG
>CAJXHA010000206.1 GCA_913053615.1 uncultured Bacteriovoracaceae bacterium
GCTCAGTTTTATCCCAAAGAGTTTTTGAGGCCTCAAAGTATCGTGAAGTTCTTATTGAAAGAAAAGAAGGCTTCTTAAAGCAACTCTCAAATATAAATCACTTTCTTTGGACTTATGATCAACAAAGAATGCAAACAGCTGCAAGCTATGATGAGCAGATAAATAAGCTTAAAAGAGAAAAGCAATTGGCCATTGATAATCTACTACAAGCAAAACAAGAGAATTTACTATTGCAGGTAGAATTAATGAAGAAGTTAGATAATATTGATGAGTCCATGAAACACTATCGAGTTGAAAGAGGTGAGTATCTTGAAGATAGATGGAATCTAGACCATGATCTAGGAACAACCTTTCCACAAAGACCGCCTAAGCTTAAAAAACCCTAATTATAATTTAATACGACAATCTTTGCCTTGATAGCTAAATTCTTCTAGTTCATTAAGAGGTGTGATCTCAATTTGGTTTTGTTTAGCATACTCAATTAACATCTCAGTTGCTCTAACAGTTCTTTTTTGAATATCGTGTTGTAAAATAACACCACCATTAAGAGCATTTTCATTATATGCTGGCCTTTGTAGGATCTGACCATTGCGAACAGTATAAGTCATATAAGCTCCGCCTTTGATGAAGGCCTGGATATTTTTAAATACTTGTGTACTACTTAAACCTGGAATCCAGTCACCACTATCGATATCCCAAAAAGCAAAGTTGATACAATTATCATTAAAGAGTTTTTCACTAATAGATAAAATACTATTCATATGATGATAATTTTCATTACCTCCATACTGAGCATAAGGAAAGCGATACCAAAATCCTGGTTGCTCAATCCCAGCTCTTTGATAGAGCCTTGCAATTAGTTTTATGGAAGTTTCAAGATTAGACTCAAACTCATCTCTTGTTACATAATCATTTCTATTATGATAATGATCATGACTCGCGATAAGATGACCTTCCTTTAATATTCTTTGTAAAATTCTTTCATTACGACTAGTAAATTTATGTGTAAGTACAAAGAAAGTTGCTTTGACTTGATGCTTTTTAAGTATATCTAGAATTTGATCCGTATAAACAGGATGGGGTCCATCATCAAAAGTTAATACAATTTTATCACGGCCTAAAATACTCGGAGTATTGTATTGAGTATAACCCGTATCAACTCGTGGGACATAGTATCTATCTTCAGGGAAATGATCTAAAGAAGCATATAGTGGCAAACTAAGTAAAAAAAATAGGATAAACTCTCTCATAATATAAGGTTTATTTTATTAATTTAATTCTGACAAATTTAGCGCCCTAAACTAAGTAAAATATACATTTTCTTACATCTAACTAGTTGTTCTGGCATTGTTTCTTACATCGGCCTAGAATATAAGAAATATTGGAATTTTCCATGGATTAGGAGGATAAACATGAAAAGAACAAGGATCGTTCTCTTTCTTTCACTATTGGCTATTTCACTGAATGCAAGTGCAAACAGTGAAGTTCAGGCATTATTATCAAAGAGATTTATTTTTAAAAAAGATGATCAAGGAAGACTTGATACGGTTAAGATGAAATTTTCTTCAAAATTTTCTATTAAGCCTTATTTAGTTCAAATCAAAAATGACATCAAAGCTGAAATTGAGCGTATGCAATCAAAGAGCTATGACCAAGAGTTAGATGCATTCATTGACTACATTGAAGCAGATGGAAATCACAAAGACATTGATGAAAACTCATTAGTTATCCGTGATGCTTTAAAGAATTTACCAAATGTAAAAGTTGACCAAGCATTTAATGACATTCACGCTCATGGTGTTTTAAAGAAGTTTGAATTCGAATTAAAAGACGTGTTAAAAATGTTAGACCTTACTATCATTTCAAACCCTAATGATGCTCGTTTCTTTTATAGAAAGAATGTAACTTATGAAGTAGTTACTCGTGCATTAAACTTTGCAAAGAAAAAGTTTGATAATGTTCCTATTTTAAACTTAGTTTCTTTTGTCATTGTTAAAGTTCATGATCTCGTTTTAGAGCAAAGATTATTTCACCAAAATATGCTTATGCACTATTTAGAAAATCATGATCATACTGAACTTGGTTTAAGTATGAAAGAAGTAGATCACATGATGTCATCAATCTACGAGTCTAGAATTGCTGCTATCAATTTACCAGAGTCTAATAATGCTGCTCAAAACTGGAATAGCTACGGTTTTGATAAGTTCTTTACTATGGTTAGGGGTGCTAATACTAGAATTAGAAGAACAAACTCTACTTACGATGCAATCAATGCAAGATATAACTTCGCTTTCGTAGAAGTTGTAGAAGATGGTGAGAGAGTTGTTAAGAACTTAATTGATAATAAGCACTCTTTTTCAACTAAGGCTCCAACTGCATATAATTATGATAAGCCTGGTAAAATCAAAAGAACTCGTGCACTTTTAAACCTTGGACAAGTTGCACTTGGTTTCTTGCCAATTCCAGGATGGCTTAAAGATCAAGCTCAAAACTTCTTAGAGTCTTTCTATGTACAGCAAAAATTAACTGAGGGTGCATTAGTTGGGTACTTCGAAGAAAATGGTAATAATGAAATGGCCAAGAAAATTAAGGCGCAAAACATTAACCCATATATTCAATTCTAATTTGATATACATTTGAAATAATAATGAGGGACTCTATAATGAGTCCCTTTTTTTATGTTTATTATTGTATGTTTATTGTTCGATAATTTTAACAATTTCTTCAGCATGTTTCTGTGCTAATTTCTTACATGCTTCAAAGCTTAGTTTACTTACCTGTGTACAGGCCTTGAGATAAGATGAGTGGGCTAAGTTTTTTACGGCCAAAATAGATATATTACCTTCGTCCACATCTTTTTTTATTTGTGGCACTTTCTGAGTCTGATGAGCACATGAACTCAAAAGTATTGAAAGAATTAAGTATTTAAGCATTTGCAGCTCTTTTTTCTGTGTTCTTGTCTGGCATATAGCGAAGAGCACTGAATACTAAAAATATAGTTTGTACTGCAAAGAAACTACCAAGAAAAATAGCTCCACCTTCACTAAATCCATAGCTATGAAGTCCAGAGGCCAAAATATAATTAACACCAAACCAGGCCATCATTACAGTCATAAAACCACCTGCAACACTGAGAATAAAACGCTTGGGATTTAACCAATTAGTATAACGTCCATGCAGTAGGGTAATATAGAATAAAAATACAATTAATGACCAAGTCTCTTTTGGATCCCATCCCCAGAATCTTCCCCAAGAATAATCGGCCCATACACCACCAAGGATAATACCTGCACTTAGGAGAGTTACACCCACAATAACACAAGTGTTAATGAGATTTTCATAATACTTTTGTTCATTCTTCTCAATTGTTCCTCTTGAGGCCTTGATTAAAACAATATTGGCCAATAACCAACTTAGTGCAAGCGCCGCGTAGGAAAGAATTATAGTTGTTACGTGAGTTGAAAGCCAGAAGTTATCTCTTAGCACTGGGACTAAAGGGGAGATACTCTCATCTAGCATATTATTAGCAAACTTCATCATAAATAGACAAAGTACATTATAACCAAGACCGGCCAGCAGAAATAATTTATCTTTTTTAAATGCTAGAATGATAAGTGAGATAACTAGTGCTCCAAAACCAGAGAACATAACAGTTTCATACATATTCGTAATAGGTGCTCTACCACTTACTATCACCCTTAGGCTTATTCCAATAATCTGCACAATAATAGTAAGTGCAGAAAGTACCGTGGCAGCTTTAACGCTTTTAAGGAGTACTGTTGCAAAAATCGCTATAAGTGAAATAAGCATAGCAATTGAAAAAATATGACTTTTAAATAAAGTTAATTCTACCAGGTATGTACTACCATTATCTTGTACATAGTCAGATGAACTTTTTAAGAGAATCTTTTCAATATCTTTATCAGTTGTTTCAGCAGTAAAAAATGTATTAAGAGCAACCCAATTACCTTCTTTATAAATTTTAAAGTCTTCTCCTGAACTAATTGCTTTATAGCGATTTAGTCTAGCCCAAAGGCTTGTTAACTCTTTTTTAAGTGATGTAGATTCTTTGATTTGCATCACCTTAGCACGAATAAAATCATGCTGAGGTAAAAGTTTGTCCACATCAAAGAGCATTTTATCTGTAGGTAAGTTTAAAAAGTTCTTAGCATCTATATGTTCAATTAAAATTGGTAATTTAAAATTGCTATCAACGTATAATTCTTTGGTGCTTAGCTTATAATAGGCCTCAATAGCACTTAATTCTTTATAGCTAGTTTTTCCAGTTATAAATTTAATACTTTCTCTTGCCTGAACATAGAGTGGTTTGACTCGACCACCATTTAGTGTTGGTGTCTCTTCTAGAATTTTAGAATCTATAGCAGAATAGGCAAAGGTACTTAGTAATAATAAAAAGCTTAGTAGTTTATGCATTTACTTCTCCTTGCAGATGCACATTATTGGTCTTATTTACAATTGTTTTCTTTTGTTTGCGTCGGCGTATGTAAAAGTGCCAAATACTGCCAAAAACAATGAGAAAAGAGCCAAAATATTTTAAAAAGCGGCCTGGATCATAATTAACACTTAAAGCACTACCATAAGTATCAGGTCCAAGCTGGAAATAAGATGATTGATAGAAAGTAAATTCATCATACTTTAGAGGATTATTCATATAGATATGATGAGGTTTATTATTAAGATTATCTCCTTGGGACTTTCTACCATCAAGGAGAGTGACAAATGATTCATAACTAGCAGGGTCGTTTGTGCCTGGATTTGTATCCATTTTAAATTTCTCAAGTGTGAATTGATAAGGTAAGCGCTTTTCATTTTTAATAATCATCATTTCAATACTACGAGTACCATCTGATAACTTTAAAGGTTGATCGTTTCTAACCCAGTGATCAACCCCAAATACACTTACTTTTATGGCCTTTAAATCACCTTTAATAATTTCACTCTTACTTTGGATTGGACGCGTGTATGCAGGTATTTGAGACGGATAAGCATCATTTCTATGCTGTAAAAGTTTAATTTTGAAATTCATCCAAGGCAATTTGATTTCACTATTTAAATCTGCAAACTCTTTACCCACCCAAAGCTTCTTACGGGCACTATAATAGGCCAAAGACTTACCAAATAAGAATAAATTTGGCTTATCTTTAAAGATATCCTTAGAAAATACTCTTAGAGGAGTATTCATATTCTTTGTTAGATCATCGTTTATGGGTAGAGGAGAAACATTAGGAAAGAATTTTAAATCTTTATTATTCCATTTATAGACAAAAAATGGATTATCTTGTTCTGTTTTTCCAACCAAGTGAGTCTTAGAGTCAATATTCACACAACTTGATTGCACTACATTCCATAGGATAAATTCAGTATCACTTTGCTTTTTAAAACAATTATAGAGTAGAGCAGGCATATAGTTTACATTTAAGGGACCAAGTTTCTTAGTCGATTTAAAATCACTTAAACTTGCAAGGCTTAACATGAACTGATCGGAAACATTCTCATTATAAAGAAAATACTCAGAACTATGCTGGTCTTTTCCCTCTTTAAAAGGAACCCACTTTGTTATTAACTCACTAGAGGGTAGGTATTCTTTAAGTTCAAAGCCTTCAATATTTTGGTCAAGATTAACCGGAAAAGCATTATAAGGAAGTATTTTTCGAATAATCTTACCGCTGGTTGTTCTGATGGCCAGTACATCTTCTTCTAATTGAATCTTATTAGTTGGCTCACTAGGTCTTAATTCAACAATTCCATCAATTCCATTAATATAAGTAATAAATGAACCAATAAAGAGTAAAATCAGTCCAGCGTGAATGGTGTAAAAGCCATAAAGACGCTTCTTAGCTGGAAGGCGAACTAAGGTAGCTAAAAGAATACTTAAGAACATTAAACCTTGGATTCCCATAAACCAAAATGACTTATATACTAAACGGTTTGCAAATTCACGTCCGTGATAGCTTTCCATAAAGGTTCCATAGGTCAAGGCAATAGAGAATAATAAAATTATTACTACCGCAAACTTCATACTCGCAAGCAACTTTTCAATCTTTTGATAAGCTGTTTGAATACGACTA
>CAJXHA010000207.1 GCA_913053615.1 uncultured Bacteriovoracaceae bacterium
CACCAAGACCTTCACTACCAGCAAGTATTCCTACAACCATGAATATAATTAGGATGGGTAAACCAAAACGACTAGAAGATTTACTTAGAAGCACACTTATTAATAATATAATTGAACCAACGAGAATAAAGTTATTTAGTAAAGCTTCCATAAACTTGTCTATTATAAATGATAACAAGTTTTTTTAAAAGACAGTTAATATATTCCAACAATTAAGAAAGTCTTAACTTTTATGACTATGCAGTGAGCAGATTTTTTTCTAATAAATAATTTAAAGCATCTTTGTCTTCTTGATTTTTATCTAGAAACTCTTTCACGCTTGTATAAAGTGGTACTAAGTCAGGCCCATATATTGAAGAAATTTTATCCTTTAAAGTCCCCTCATAAGGAACCTTTACTTGTGTGGTTGGATCAAAAAGATATTCCTTTCCATTTTCTTTAAGAAGCTCAAAGCTCGTTCTAAAGGAAACAAACTCTAATTCTTCATTTTCAATCCTCTGGCTAACTCTATCTTTAGAATGAATACGCTCTATTTCTTTCATCAACATTTGAAACATGACAAAAACTTTCTTTTCTTCTTCTGGACTCATGCCTTCTTGATTTGAATAGCTAACAGTATGAAATCCATTATGCTCTGACTTTAAATAAGGAGCATCATCAATTTCTAAACCAAACTCACTAGGGTTTTCAAACATACTCGTATTAGCAGAAAGATAGAACTTAAAAACAGCAATTCTCATGATGATGTCTTTGTATTCCTTTATAACTTTAAAGGCATCCATTGCTTCTCTATAAGTTGTGGTCGGATAATTAGGAATCAGATTGACTTTAATTTTAATTCCATACTTTCGAGCAAGTTTAAAATTATCGATAATAATATCTCTATTGGCCTGTTTGGCCATAAGGTTTAATACACGATCTGAAGTTGACTCTGTTCCAAAAACAAAGTTTTTAACATGGGCCTTAGAAAGCTCTGCAAAGAACTCTTCATTTAGAGCTTTATTATTAATCATATAGCTATAGGTATTAAGTTTGAAATTCTCTGCATTCGCCATTATTGCAAGTTTCTTATACCACTGAGGTGGAACTGCATCAGAAATCAGAATAAAATCCGCACGTGGATCTTTTTTACGTATTGCCTTCATTTCCTCAAATGCATCCTCCACAGGACGACCGATATACCTTTCTCCTCCTAAGTCCCCCATGAGAACATAATCACAAAACTTACACTTACCCCAATAACATCCTTTAGTGACTAGAATCGGATACATATGATTTCCATTATAGCGGTCATCATAGTCAAAGTTAACAAATGGAAGTTGCTTTAAACTTTCTCTTGTTAGGGCATTCCCACTAATGGCCAAAGGTTTTTCACGGCATACACTTAGCTTTTCTATGAGGTTGACTATTTTTTCTTCTGCATAACCTTGGAAGATTAAATCAAGTGCAGAGTTTTCTTGTATTAACTTAATCTGCGACGCATCTAGGAGGGAGATTTGCGCTCCTCCCATAATGATGGGTTTCTCTGGATTTAGTTTTTTAATCCTATCAATGAGTTCTAATGAGTAAGGTAATTGTTCACCAAAGGCAACAGAGAAAGCGATAACATCTAAATCAGATTCAGCAAACCTTTTGGCAATTGTGTCTAAAACTTTATTGACTTCAGGGTGCCACTCAATGCCATTTGAAAAGAGATCAGGTAAAGTCTGAGGAACTTTAGAAATATAACGAGCAACAATGGCATTTGTTTGACTCCAAATCCAATCAGGAATAAAAGCAATATTGGGCATTTTCTCTCTGAACTCATTGGCTTTTTTCAGGACTTTTAATTCTTGCTTATCTATTTCGAGATGATCTGCTTCTTCACAAAGTGATTTATAAATATTTTCCTTATAAACTAGTTTATTAAACTCTAGATTTAAATCAAACTTTTCACACTCATAACCCTCTCTTTCTAAAATACTTGAAAGTAAGTATATGGATAGATACGGGTGACGAGTAACCGAAGGTAAATATGGTGAAAATACAAATCCAACTTTTTTCATAATATTTATTCTATTATCAACGAAGAACCGATATTTTCCAAGAAACAAAGCCAAGAAATTACATTTATAAAGTATTAATTAAGCTCTAAGTGTCTGAAAGTTTGTAAGCTTCGACTAAAAGACTTATCTAATAAGATTCTTCCCACAAAACCTCACACTCAGCATATGTGATATCAAAAACTACACTGCACTTTTGAAGCTTAACATCTCGTGCAAGTTTCTCTTTATTCTCTTCTGAGAGATTGCCATCTTCATCTTGGTAATAGCTCTTTAATTCTTGTTCATAGCGGGTGATATAAGCAGCACAATCTTTTTGACCATACTGACACCAAATTCTTTGTTTTTCCTTTGCAAGTAACTCTGCTTTAAGTTCATCAGAAAAAGAATCATAATACTCTTGGTTAGCAGAAATTTGATTTTCATACTCTTGATTTAACGCTTCCTCTGAATAGAGATAACCTGATAAGTTATAGTCATATACATCTGCAAAAATATCTTCATCTGAGGCCATTCCAAAAGTTTGTTCTTGAAAGTACCCCATAAAAGCTTGCAACTCTTCTTCTCGCAATGATCCACCAGGAGGCATTCTTTTTAATGGGTCTTCATTACCAACGGCCATTAGCATGCGCATTATAGTTTTTGCATCAATATTATCTGGATCAAAGGCCGGTAATGTCTCAGTTTTTTTAACCTTATCCTCTTTAACTAAGTTTTCATTCTCATCAAAGTACTCTCTCACAACAACATCTTTTGTAATGGTCATTGGAGCTGTATGACAGGCCATACATTTTTGGGTAATAATATCTTTGAAGTCTCGATGATCTCTCTCTACCCATTCCCCTATAACTTTTGCATCATCAGGAGAATGTTCATTACTTGGACAAGCAGCCAATAAATCGTCCATACTATAATTTAAAATTTCACTTACATCGACTTTACTCTGTAGGGTATTAGCAATTTCACTTGCCATTGCTTGGTTCCAATTCGCTAAAACCATTTCTTTACAATTTTTTTCATTTAAGCCCATGCTCATTAATAATGAGTCTTGATAAGAAGGTGTCATCTCTTTACAAATTTTGCTCCACAATTGACCAAGCACGACCTGATCTTGGATTGGCTTTTCTAATACATAACACTCACTTGCTTCAACCCCATCAACATCAGACTTTAATTGAATATTAGGAAAAGGTGAGTATTCTTTAAAACTTAAATCACTAATTTTCACTTTATTAAATTCAAAATAGTTATCCTGATCATTTAAATAATAAACATTTCCTTCACTATCAAAGTTCGGATAGTATGCACCATTTCCCCCAACACTATTATTAGTAACCTTTGCCCATGAAGTTGGGGAAAGTTCTTTCTTGCCATTATTACTTGATTCACTCAGGTTCATAACATAAACATCTTTATTGATATCACTTGGCACCCCCGAAAAGTATTCTCCAAAATTCTTAGAGAAATGATCCACGTGAAATGTAATCTGTGAAGAATCATAGTTAAATGCAACTTTACCCGTTGCAATACCCAAGTCCATTGATAGATTACAATTATTTGAGTCTTCAATATTATAAATTTGTGTTGATTGAGTTTCAGAGTTAAAAACAGCGATGTAACTACCATCTTTAGAAAGCATTGGTAGGTCTGTAGGAAAGTTATCTAAGTTCTGGCAAGGAGTTACCAGAGCAGTAGACTCACTTAGATTACCTGCATTCAGTTCTCTATAAGAAACGCCCCCCTCATCTGTAATAACTTTCATTTGATTATTATCACCACTTGGCTTTGAGGCAGACTGGTAAACACCATAACTCTCTTCATCAACATATACAGGGTTCGCGAATATTTCATGTTTCATCTCATCCGTTGCATTTGGATTGGACTCTAGTTCAATAAACTTTTCAAAATCATAATAAGTCATCGCACTATCATTTGAACTATCTTCGAAATCCTCATCCTCTGTGTGCTCATTATTCCTTTTTTCCCGAGCTTCATTTTCACCGTGAACATTTCTGGCCTCAGCTCCAGTTGGTACCAATAAGTATTTTCCATCCGGAGAAAAAACCGGATCAATAGTACCTGGAAGATCAATAACATTTCCCGTCTCTAGGTTTAATAACTTATTGCTTCCAGTACCAATATAGGCAATGTACTTCCCGTTGGGGTGTACCTTAAAAAAGTAAGATGGGAAATCATTGATTTTTACTTTTTTATCAATTTTATTCTTATTAAGTTCACAGTAATTTTTCTCTTGAGAAAGAGCACTACCAATTAACAAACTAAAGGTTAAAAAAGTTTTTAATATCATTTGCGAAGCCCTTTCTATTTTCATATCCATACTTTATTTTATTTTTTATTTTTCCGTCTTCAAATGCCATTACCGTAGGGTAATGAATATAAGCATTGCGATGCTTAAACTCTAGAGCATCCAAGGTATTCAGATATTTTACAGGGACATCTTTTTTAGTGACATTATGTCTAGGATCGACAAAGACTAATAATTTTAATTTGTGTTTTTTGGCTTCAGACTCTAAGTATGTCAATTGTTTATAAGAAAGAGGCATATTAGGTGACCAGATATAGATTAAACCTTTTTGGGACTTGATTAGCTTTGCTAACTTTTTATCCCCTAAGATATCTTTTCTATTTTTTTTATGTTCAACCAGCTTTAAGTTACTCTTACATTCATTATTAAAGTTAACTCTTATCTCTTTTGCTTGGCTTGTCTTCGTTAAAGTGAGTGAATTATCTCCCTCGAGTTTAAAATATATCCATTCACCAAAAGTTTTTGTAGGTGTGATAAAAAGACTCTCACCTCTGCGCGACCAAAAATCAGAACTTTTCCATTTAGAAATTAGTTCCTGCGCTTCCTTTTGACATCTGTGCTTTGGAAGAGTGACTGCAAATAAATTAAAACTGATAAATATTGTTAAGTAGAGAATTTTCATGCATTTATTATAGCAAGTAGTTATGAGCAAAGATGCGAGAAATAAATTCCTCGCATCCGACATGATTCATCAGGTATTAGTGTCTGACCTCTAATACACAGATTTTATGAGATAGTTTTTCTAAGATTTCATTTAATTCGTTTCTATTATGTACATCTAGATTCGCATCCCACTCATCTAGTAATAAGTATTTATACCCTTCATTTATGACTTCAAGTAATTTACTCTTTATCAACTGTCCACTCGAACCGCTATGGGGCTTATTATAGTATTGACTATCTTTTGCTGGCATATAGAAAGCATTTTCCCCTAGATTGGCTTTTAAGCTCATCAAGAAAGTAGACTTTCCTGCTCCATTTGGTCCTTTTATAGTTATTCGACCTTGCTCTAATTGATTTAACTGCCTAATTCTCTCTTCAGTTAAAAGCTCATCATTTATTTGAATTAATTCACTTTTAATTCTCTTCTTTGGACATGCAGTAGTCTCTTTTGTGGCAAAGTTACTTATGCCCTCAAACATCTGTTTATACATTGGAATAGTCGCAATTAAGCTTAATAAGTGATGCGTATTTCCTAAGACTGAGAATAGGCGTGGAATAATACCTACAAGCAGTATAATTTTCGCTATGTCATTACTACTCTCCTTTAAAATAAAGAGTGATAATAACATCATCGGAATAAATACTAAGCCCACAATCAATAACGAGATAATCTGCTTTTTAGCTTCTAGATTACCTGCATTTTTTTCATATACCTTAAAGTCTTGAGCAAATGTTTTTGACCAGTTTTTAAGAATACTTTTATTTCCTATTATATTACTTTCCCAAAAATTAATTAAGTGCTTAGTATAAGTGATTCGATCACTCTGGTTGACGGCTTCACCTTTAGCAATGACTTGATTAGAGTATCTTAACAAAATTGACACCAATAATAATGCGATGGCAAAAGTCCAAATAAAACGTAAATCTAAAACGAGTCCAATAAGTAAGATATTAAATAGCATACTCAAAACGCATGCAAGCATATCAAAACTAAAACCAGAGATGTATAATGAGAA
>CAJXHA010000208.1 GCA_913053615.1 uncultured Bacteriovoracaceae bacterium
GAAGCTCCCTAACAGCATCACTAATCTTCTTAAAAGGAAGTGCAATTTTTCCTGGAATAACAAGTGACATTAAAATGGTTCCAAGAAATGTGATAATTAAAACGATGAGCATATTTCTTCTGGTCTCACCGATAATTTCTTTTATCTGTTTATCTCGTCTCTCATTTTGATAGTACTGAATATCTTGAAACTCTGAAAAAGCCTCTAAAATTTTATCCATCAGATCACTAATAGTACTCAGACCAGCATTATCCCTTTTATCAAAGAGTGATACTTTTGAGAGTAATGTTTTTAAGGAGTCCACGTAACCAAGCATTTTTGAAATAGTGGTTTTAATCTCGACTTCGCTATAATAAGTGTCTAATCGCTGTAATTGAGAGTGAAAACTATCAACCAAATTATTTAAACGCTCAAGATCTTCTTTAGATGCCTTATTAATAATAATTCGTTTTTGAGTTTTAAGAATACTTACAGAGGAAATTCTAATTTCATCATTTAGTAAATTAATTTGATTAGTATTTGTTGTAATATCTTCAATTTGAGAATTTAATGATTGCAGAAAATAAAAAACAGTAAAACCAATTCCTAGAACGACTAAATTCGCTCCAATAAAACTTGCTGAAATTCTTTTATTTAATGAAATATTCATTTCTTACTCTCTATTTTCCTTATTAATTTAACTATCTGCTAACTCCGCAAAGAGTTTATTAAAGTTTTTCTCACTACCAACAAGAACCACCACATCATCAGCCTCAATAACATCCATAGGCAGTGGACTATCATTAATCTCTACTCTAAAGGCAGACTTTCCATCCTCAGTAATATAAGGAACTCTTTTTTGAAGAGCAACTATATTTAAAGAATAGTTTTGTCTAATTTGACTCTCAACCAGAGTTTTTCCTTCATATTTTTTACCAAGCTTTAACTCAACGATAGAGTATCCAGCAGCAAAGTTGTATCGCTGTAAAACGTGAGGGGCAACAATCTTACTTGCTACAATCTCTCCCATTTCCTCTTCAACCTTTACAATTTCACTGGCACCTATTTCATTTAAAACGTGTTCGTGTAATTTATTTGTTGCACGTGCAATGATTTTCCCAACACCAAGTTTTCTTAACATTGCTACGGCCAAGATACTCATTTTAATATCATCACCAATCGCAACAATGGCCACATCCACATCAGAAATATTCTGTGATCGAATAGCTCTTTCATCTGTAACATCCATACAAATAGCATGAGTGACTCTATCTTTAATTTTGTCTACCAACTCCTGAGAACTATCAATTGCAATAACTTCAGCACCCTTTTCAAATAATCTAGTCGCTGTTTTTGATCCGAATGTTCCCAACCCAATAACTGTTACTAACATAATATCAACCTATTAATAATCTACCTGTAGGATATTCAACTTGTGCATCTTGAGACTTAGTCTTACCCACAGCAAGAGCTAAAGTTAAAGGCCCAATTCTTCCTACAAACATTAATAAAATAATTACTACTTTTCCAACCCCTGTTAAATAAGGAGTTATACCTAGACTGAGTCCAACTGTTGCGAATGCACTTACCACCTCAAAAAAGAGAGCTAAGAAATCGTGCTCAGGTTCAATTCTCATCATAAGTAATATAAAGAAACTCACTAAGATTAATGAGATAACAATAATCGCAATTGCACGCACAACAATATGATTAGGAACTAAGCGGTCAAAGAACTCCACCTTATCCTTTCCTCGAAGTGTCGCTTTTACCGACTGAAAGAGAATTGCAAATGTTGTCGTTTTAATTCCCCCACCAGTTGAACCTGGACTTGCTCCGATGAACATAATCAGACAAATCAGATATAAGGTATGAGGATATAAAGCATTTAAGCTAATTGTATTAAAGCCTGCGGTTCTCGTTGTCACTGACTGGAAAAATGCCAATTGAAATTGATCAAATAAACTATAACCAGTAAAAGCATGTAAGTACTCAGTAAAAAAGATGTATAAACCAACTAAAGCAGTAATTACAAAAGAAGTTGAAATAACGACTTTTGAGTGAACTGAGAGATTAACAAACTTTTTCTTTCGCATAAAAACAAGTTCTAATTCTTTTAAAACAATAAATCCCAATCCGCCTAAAATAATTAGGGTACTTATTGTAATTGAAATAAATGGATTGGTGGCAAATCCCTCAAGAGAATTATTAAAGAGTGAGAAGCCAGCATTACAAAAAGCACTAATAGAATGAAAAAAGCCGTAATAGATTGACTCGCCAATTTCATAACCTTCAAAACTAAAGGCAATAGAAAGAACGACTGCTCCACATAGTTCAATGATTAAGGTATAGCGAATGATATTTATGATCATCGAAATTAAGTCTGATACAGATGAGATATCTAATAAATCTTGCATTAAGATTTTATTTTTAATTTTAAAAGATTTACCTAATAAGATCATCATCGAAGAGTGAAGAGTCATATAACCTAACCCACCAATCTGTAAGAGAATTAAGACGATAAGCTGACCAATAAAACTAAAATTATCTGCGAGCGATAGTGTAGATAAACCAGTCACACAAGTTGCACTTGTAGCGGTAAAAAAAGCATCAATCAAGCTAATCGATTTTCCCTCTGCTGCTGATATTGGCAGAGAAAGTAAAACTGTTCCAATAACTATAATTGCAGAAAATGAAAGAATTACAATTTGAGCCGGAGCGAGTTTAATTTTTTCAATTGGATTAATTGCCTGTCCTATAAAGTCACTTTGTTGCACTGATTGAGAATCATAAAGTGATAATAGTGAAGAGAATAAATGCACAGCACTTAACCAAAAGGCAAATTGTATATCCCCTACCGTCATCAACATGGGAACAAAAACGATGAGTGAGAAAATATACTTTCTAAAGAAATCATCTAGACTATGAGAACGTTTATAAAATGAAATAATAGATACAAGTACAAAGATCGGAGCACCAAAACTCATAATTTTAAGAACTTGCATAAAGGTTTCTTGTGAAATCAAACTAAAAGACATTTGCTTAGTTTGATTTAGAGAATATAACAATATAAATAGACCATTGAAGACAAGCTCCATGAAAAAAGGTAATTTCTGATATAATCTATTCATATACTTAATTTTACGTGATTTTATAAATTTATCGACAGGCAACTTATGACTACTCGCAAAGACTCCCAAGATATTAACTTTTTAATTGACCATATTGATCCACTAGGACAAGGGGTGTTTAAAGAGGGTGATAATATCTTTTTTATTCCAAAAACTCTACCCAATGAAACAGGTATTGCACGTATTATTAAAAAAAAGAAAAATATTCATTTTTGCCAGCTTATAAAGCTTGACTCTAAAGCTCCACAAAGAACAGACTCTCCTTGTCCGCACTTTAATGAATGCTCAGGTTGTCACTTTTTACACACTGATTATCAAAGTGAGATTGAGTTTAAGCAAAAAACATTTACTCGCATGTTAAGCAAACTTGAAATTAACCAATTTGAAACAATTACATCACCAGATAGACTTCAATACCGAAACCGAATTCAATTACACAGATCTGGTAAGAAGATGGGCTTTTATAAGTATCAATCTAAACAAGTTGTTGAAGTTCCCAATTGTAAAATCATTCAGCCTCCTATTGCTCCCTTTCTAAGTAAGGTCTATAAAGATAGGCCAAACTTTAAAAGTCACCTTGAACTTTATTTAAAGGATGGCACAGTAAGTATCAATAAAGACTTGCGCTATGCGCAAGGTGGCTTTACCCAAGTTAATCAAGCTGCAAACGAAAAAATGCTTCATAAAATCTCTGAGCTTTTTAAAGGAGAGCAGCTTTCAGTGATTGATCTTTTTGCGGGTAATGGAAATATTTCGGATGTTATTAATTATAAAACTCGTATGTGTATTGATATTTACCCAGAATCATATAGTGACTTTATTAACTTAGACCTCTACAGTGCCGACGCAATCCATAGCCTACGTGAGAGTAGTATCGACCTTTTAATACTTGATCCTCCAAGAGCAGGGTTTAAACATCTTAATGATTGGGTTAGAAAATTTAAACCTAAACAGATCCTTTATATATCATGTCACCCAATGACAATGATTAGGGATTTGATGGAAATAAAATCAAATTACAGTGTCGATTCCAGTTTCCTGATAGACCTCTTTCCTGCAACTTTTCACTTTGAAGGAATGTGCGTTCTTAACAGGAATTAAACCTTTTACATTTCAGACTCAATACATCAAAATAGAGATATAGAGGAGGATTTATGAACTTTAGGTTTATAAACATGCTAGTTTTATGTGTAGTTTTAACTGCCTGTGCATCGAAAAGCAAAGATGACAAAACATCTGCTGAGAGAAAGGCTGAGGTTTTTTATAATCAAGGTACACGTGAGTTGACTGCTGGTGAATACACGCTTGCTCTTCAAAAATTATTACAAGCAAATCAGCTTACTCCTAATGATTCTAAGATTTGTAATAACCTTGGAATGGCCTATTACTTTAAAAAGGATATTCGTTCTGCTCTGAAGTTTGTTAAAAAGGCAGTAAAGCTTGATCCTAAAAATGTTGATGCTAAGCTAAACCTTGCAACTATTTATATGCGTGAGAATAATTTAAGTAAAGCAGAACAAATTTATTTAGCTTTATTAAAAGACCTTACCTACCTAGGGCATAATAGAACTCACTATAATTTAGCTATAATCTATCTATTACAAAACCAAGAGTCTAAGGCCGTTGAGCACCTAAATAAATCAGTTGAAATTAATAGTAATTATTGTCCTGCTTATTTCAAATTAGGTGAGATTGCTAAAAAGAGAAGAAATTATAAGAAAGCTTTAGAGTTTTACAAAGATGCCAGCATGGGTGTTTGTTACGATAATATCAAACCACATATTGCTCAAGTGGACATGATGATTAAACTCAATCGCTATGATGATGCGAGACTAAAACTTGATGAAATGCTTGAAAAGTTCGCTCTCACTAAAGAAGAGAGTCTTGTGAAGCTAAAAATTGATGAAGTAAATCGCAAACGTAGACTATTTGACTCAAGAAATAGAGAGTACTCACAAAATGTAGATAGGAATTTCTTGTCTACCGACTTTTAATTTTAATAAATTAGGCTAAAATATTGAAATATGGAAAATAACCAGTCAATAGGAAAGCTATTAAAACGTGGACGTGAACAGAAGAATATTTCTTTAGAGGAATTAGCTGACACCACGAAGATCAATATAAATATTCTAAGGTCTTTAGAAAGCGAAGATGTATCTCAACTGCCAAATAAAACTTATGTAAAAGGTTTTGTAAAAAACTACGCTAAAACTGTTGGTGTTGATTGTGACGAAGCTCTTAATGCACTTGAAGTCATCTACGGATCTCAAGAACAAGCTCAACCAGTTACAGAAAACTTAGAAACCTATGAAGAAAAAGAAGCTAAGGTTGAATTAGAAGATATCCAAGATTCAATTAGAAGTGTTATTACATCTTTTTTTAATAAGAAAATATTTATTTCTTTAGCAGCGATTGTGATTCTTTATATTATTGGAAAAGGTGTCTTTTCTTTCTTTATGACTCTTTCACAAGAACAAAAATCTATGACTAAGGATCAAGCAGTCATTAAAGAGATAGATAAGAACGAAGAAGCAATAAAGCCTGCTGACTCTTCTCTCTTTGAAATGGATAAATCTAAAAAATTACAAGCTGAATCTGAAGAAACATCAAAAGAAGAAGTTAAAGAAGAAATAAAAGAAGAAGTAGTCGTTAAAAAAGAAGTAGTAGAAGAGAAAGTAGAAGAAGTTAAAAAAGAAGTTATTGCTAAGAAAGAAGAAGTTAAAGAGGAAATAAAAGAAGAAGTAGAAGAGAAAGAGGAAGAAAAGGTAGTCCTACCTCCTGGTAAGTTTCCTTATAAGAATTTCTACCCTGCTCCTCGTAATATGTATGCAATCCTAAATGATGCTCCAGAGAATACTAATAATGAGCTTTTACCTGCAAATATTAAAAATGCGATGGTAGAGGGTCTTGAAAATG
>CAJXHA010000209.1 GCA_913053615.1 uncultured Bacteriovoracaceae bacterium
TCTCTTTTTATAATAACGAGCTAGTTTTACTTTTTCATCTTGATCGTTAATAAGAAATTGAAATCTTTTATTATTTGCAACACAGGTTGATTCTAAATAATAATTCATCGAAGAGTTTCTAGTAATACCATCAATGCCTTTTCCACTTGGAATCAATTCAAAATCTTCTTGCGTTACTATCGGTGTAGAACATGCGGTTAATATAAATAATAAACAAAGAGCTTTCATAGCATTTTTCCTATATGTAATTTGTTTTTCAAGTTTGTTTCAATTGCTTTTACTTGTAATTGATCATAGATCTTATATTTCTTTAAAAAGTTTACATAAAAAGGTTCATTTTGGCAGATATCCTTTATTTTTTTGAGGTTTACAGGCATCTTCTGCACAAGCTCCATAGATTCCTTAATGTAATTCTCATTAGTATTTTTATATCCCTCATCTAAGAGATAAAGAAACAATTGCATAGGAGTTAATATCAAGCATTCGTCTTTGCGTTTAGTATACTTTATTAAATCAAGTGGTGAACTAGCAATGTGTGCATTCTTAGGAAATAACATCTTAGCCTCAACACTCTCTAGTCTATTTCCAGAAACTAACTTAAATCCGAAACTTTTAAGTTTATTAATTATGAAGCTTCTTTGTGCACCATTCAAAATATCAAGGTCGGAACGATCATAAATTTTATGATCATAAATGGCGATTGCATTCAAAGAGACTGAGTAAAATATGTTACTATCTTTAATAAGTTTTTCAAACATACTTCATTATAACAAATACGAGCATTGAAGCCCATGAACAAATTTTCACTCTCTAACGCACTAAAATCACTAAGTTTTTACAAAGTTACATAGTTAAAAGCAGCGAGTAGAACACCATTTTAATTTGCCGTAAAGTTTATTAGTAGCAAAGGAGGCAATTGTGCAAACAACATTATTCTTTATCGGTGGATTAATTATCTGGTCTTTCACAGAGTATTTCCTGCATAGATTTTTAGGACATGAAAAAAATTGGAGTAAGGTTTTTAAAAAAGAACATTTTAATCATCATAAAAACAATGATCAATTCACTAAGGTTACTCATAAAATCATACTCGCTCTAACTGTAGGAGTGATTTTCTTCGGTGCAAGTTTTACCTTTCTTCCCTTGTACTCTGCAATTGGTATGAGCATAGGCTTTGTTTTTGGTTATGCATTTTATGAGGGCGTTCACCAAGGAATACATAGTAAAAGCAAACTAGTTCCTAAGAAATTACAAGTACATCACATGGAGCACCATAAGAAATACCCTATGGCCAATTACGGAGTAATTACTGATAAGTGGGATCTAGTATTTAGAACAAAAAGGTAATTAATAAAATATCATTGCTATAGATTTTATATGGATTAAAATTCATATATGATTCGTAAAGTTTATTATAATCTTTTTCATAGAGTTGCCCACTATAGACTTCGTGCAAACGATGTTGACGTAAGAAGTATACATACTCATTTATTGTCAACGATCCTAACGGGTTTACTAATGTGGGCATACGCCTTTACAGCTTTCTATACAATATCCTCACCTGTGCCAGGAATTGTTGGTTTTATCACTTCTATAATTCATCTTTTTAGTCCATTGCTTTTCTTAGTAAGCAATAATGTTATTTTAATTACTCTAGTGATGTTAATTAGTGGGGTTATTCATCAAGGAACATTTAGTTATTACACTGGTGGATACGAAAGTCATATCTTAATTTGGTATGGAATTATACCAATGCTTGCTGGAATTATAGCTGGACTAAAAACTCTTATTATAACTAGTATTACAGTTTTTATCATTTCAGGAGCTTACTTTGTTCTTCATCTCTCTGGATTTGAGTTTCCATATCTCATTACGAAGGAAGGTTGGATTATTGCTCAATCACTTTTAGTCTTTGGATGGATTATCGTTTCAACTTCAGTCGTTGCATACTTTTTATTTTTAAATAAAAAGATCGAAGACAAGCTCAATCAGCAAAAAGAAAAAAGTGATAACCTTCTACAAGTTCTCTTACATGATATTTCAAATCAGGTGCAAGTTATCGGTGTCTCCTCAAAGCTTTTAAACCATGTCAATACTGACTGTCGTTTCATAAATATGGGACGGGAAAATATAAGCAATGGATGCAAAAATGTTAATTCTGTAATTCATTCAGTACGATCGATTTACATTTATGAAAAACAAAATCGGAACATTGACTTAAAGCCGATTTCCTTACTCGAGTGTATTAATGATGCAACTAGGTCAATAGAAAAGATGAGTAGAGAAAAAGAAGTTTCTTTTGATTTACCAAGTCAAGATTTTATTATTAGCTCTGAACCAAACCTTTTAATTCAACAAGTATTCGTTAACTTATTATCTAATTCTGTGAAGTTTTCAAAGCGTGGAAAAAGAATAAAAATCAACTTTCAACAACTGCATGAAAACAAAGTTTATATAAGTATTTCCGATCAAGGAATTGGTATCCCAAAAGAAATATTAAGAAATCTTTTCAACTCAAATACGATTACGACACGACTTGGAACTGAGAATGAAAAAGGTACAGGACTTGGCATGTTAATAGCAAAGTCTATATGTGAATTGTTAGAGGGAAAACTGGAGGTCCACACAAGTACAGAGGAAGATCGAAGTGGGACCCAGTATAATATAACTTTACCCTTGGCTTAAAATAATCCCATACTCTTAGCCTGCTTTAGCATTTCTTCTCTTTCTTCTTCGCTCATATTTTGAATTTGCTCCTGCATTTTCTGTAACTCGGCAGGGTCCATTCCGGCCATCATTTCCTGAGCTTTTTTCATCATTTCTGGATTAAGATTTGGAAAGTTACTTTCATCAACCACGACTTTAGCAAAAACAATTTTATCATCGCCAATATCGTAACTTAGCCCTTCATCAGCTTTAAGTTCTTCTAAGACTTTATTTAAACTTAATCCTTTATTATCTGCAACCTCATACATCTTCTCCGTAGGTAGGCTCACCTTCTTTGCAGGAAAGCCATTTGCCTCAAGGTTCTTTAAAATTTGTTTTTTAAACTCTTCCATTTCTTACTCCCAAATTAGGATTCTATGATAATCGTATTATTATATGTATGCAGGTAGTGGATATGTTTTTCGTACTGTCTTACAGCATCCATTAATACCTGCTCTTTTGTATAACCATACACATCATAGCCTTGTCCACCATTTCTTAAAAAGACTTCAGCACGATAATAATTATCTACTTCTTCTATTGAGTATTCAGGCTTTTCAAAGTTTCTCAATTGTACCTGATATATGAAATCTTCAACATTCTTATGCCTCACAATAATTTTCTTTTGGTGGGTGTGACTATGCTGCAACTCAACTTCTAGATCTCTTTTTTCTAGTTCGTTTTTAAGTTCTACTAAAGCTTCAGTGACAGTTACATTCATAAAGTCTTGAATGGTACTTTCATTAGGTAGTGACACCAGATCATCCAACCTTTTCTTCCAAGCCTCTGAGTCTTGATTATACTGGGCCAGTGTATTGTGATTTTTTACCGAACTCATTAATAGATGATCTTGAATCAGTGACTTGATAAGACAGAATGTTCCCAAGAGCAGCATAAATATCATTGGAAATGCACTTGCGATAGTCATTGTTTGTAATGCCTCAAGTCCACCGGCTAATAATAAAATTGCTGCAACCACACCTTCTGTCACCGCCCAAAATATTCTTTGCCAAACAGGTGGTTCCATTGCACCACCTGATGTAAGGGTATCAATAACGAGTGAGCCAGAATCAGACGAGCTCACAAAGAATGTAATCACTAATAGTACACCTAGAATGGACAATACATTAGTCATTGGAAGAAACTCTAAAAATTTAAAGAGAGCAACTGGAACATTAGTTGCAACCGCATCTAAGAGTTCATTTCCTTTTTCTTGTAATGCAAAACTGATTGCCGTATTTCCAAATACAGTCATCCATAAAAAGGTAAAACCAGTTGGAACAAAAAGAACCCCAATCATAAACTCACGAATTGTTCTCCCTCGAGAAATTCTTGCGATAAACATACCAACAAATGGTGACCATGAAATCCACCAACCCCAATAAAGTAAGGTCCATCCACCAATCCAAGACTCTTTCTTTTCATATGCATATAAATTAAAAGTTTTATAAATTATATCTGATAAATAAGCACCTGTGTTTTGCACATAAGACTGTAAGATATCAACAGTTGGACCTAATAGGAGAACTGCACACATTAATACAACTGCTAAGATAACATTTATATTTGATAACTTTTTGATCCCACCATCTAAACCTAGCACAACCGAAATAGTGGCAAAGCCAGTAATAATGGCAATGAGTATTACTTGAACAGTTGTGGTTTGTGGTACTTCAAAAAGATAATTTAAACCAGCATTAACCTGTGCAACACCAAAGCCTAGTGATGTGGCGACACCAAACATAGTACCTATAACGGCAAAGGTATCTACCATATCCCCTATCTTTCCATATATCTTATCACCGATGAGCGGGTAAAAAGAAGAACGAGGTAAAAGAGGGAGGCCTTTACGATAGCAAAAGTACGCCAGAATAATTGCTAATAAAGCATATACGGCCCATGCATGAAGTCCCCAGTGAAAAAAGGTTATCTTCATAGCTTCCTTAGCAGAAGCAATAGTATTAGGGTCTCCAACCGGAGGCGCTGTGAAATGCATAATTGGTTCAGCGACTCCAAAAAAGAGAAGCCCAATTCCCATACCAGCTGAAAAGAGCATAGAGAACCAAGATAAATTTGTATAATCAGGAGTTGAGTGATCCGGTCCAAGCTTTATATCTCCGACTCGACTCATCATTAACCATAAGGATATAAATAAAATAGTTCCAACACTTAGAACATAGATCCAACTAGTATTTGAAATTAACCAGCCTTGAATTGATTTAAAAAATGAATTTAATTCGTCAGGAAAAATGGAACCAAATAAAGTAATAAGTAGGATAAAGAAAGCGGATGGGAAAAAAACATTTTTATTAATATCTGATGACTCTGTGATAAGGCACTCCTTTTTTTAATCACATTATAACCATAATTTGATTTAAAAAAAGGAGTATTTTTCACTCAGGTATACAGAGCCTTTATAATAAAAATTTTAAAAGTCTCGATGGAATACTAAGCCACTTCATTTTTGTTAGGTTTGAAGTATCAATACCGTAAATGCTAACTTTATTACCGTCTTTATCAGTAGCTGTTCTGTCTGCATTTAACTTATAACCTTGATCCATACGGTTTTCGATATTGGCAATAAGCTCATCAGCGAGTTCATTATTGCCCTTACAAAATACTGCCATTTCATTATTATAATAATTTGAACGGTTATCTATATTATATGTACCAATCATAATTTCTTTAACCAGTTCTCCATCCTCTTCACTAATATAAACCATAGTTTTAGAGTGGGTTCCCCAACGGGCTTCAGTTGCAGCTTTTTCAACAGGAACTTCAGATAATTCAACATATGAACCTGAGTGAAGATTTACTTCTATTCCCATATTAAGCCAATCAAATACCCTATCATATAAATTAGCCGCAACATAGACAGCATCTGTTGATGCCAGAGAATTTGTATAAAGCCTTATTCTTACACCGTGATCTAAAAACAAGTTCATCATTGCACGAGAGTGTTTATTATTAATCATATATGGTGACGAAATAATAACTTCTTTATTTACCACAGACATTTTATCAAAGAGAGCTTTTCTTAAACCTCTAAAGTTATCAGAGTAATTTTCACGTAGACGAGAAAAGAAATTCCCTCCTGGCATATCTGAACTAAATGTAGTTTCTGGACAAACATGTGTTTTTCTTGTTGCCTGTACGGCTGCTCCTATCCTATCTACTTCTTCACGAATAATGATATCTTCTTGAAACTCTGTTACAAAGTTCATCGCTTCCTGCACTCTTCTATTATACTCAGCAATGGCCTTAGTATTTGGAACAGTTATCCAACGTCTAGTTCTTGAGTCCATCTTTCTTCTAG
>CAJXHA010000210.1 GCA_913053615.1 uncultured Bacteriovoracaceae bacterium
GTAACATTCAGAACAAAGCGCATAAGAGTGTCTGCTGATTTATCGAGGTCGTTAAAATCGATATTTGCAATTTCTGGAAGAGCCATGGAAATACCAATAAATGTTCCAAAAACACCAAAGACAATGAATAGACCTGGAAGAATATCAATCATTCTGGTCACTCCATCAATTGAAAAGTGTTTTAATACTTTAGTCCAATTTGGATCTTGAGAAAGGATTCGATGAGTAAGCTCAGTAAAATTTGGTTGTGTTTGGTTTTTAAAGACTGAAGCTTCAGCTTGTATATTAATAATTAATCCCTGCTTACCTGAAACATAATCACGTAAGCTAAGAACTTTCTTACCATCATCTGCAGCATCTTCTTTTTTATTTTCCCCACCAAAGCGTAGTGAGCGCTGAGGTAGTTTCTTTCCAACTCTCCCCAGAACATCTGCAAGGTAGTGATCGACATCTTCAACGGGCTTTTTCTCTTCTTTATCCCTCTCAACATTTAATTCCAACTCTCTAGTAAAAGAAGAATAGTATGCGTTATCATTTTTAGAGCGCCTATAAGCCCCAAAACGAAAGAAAAGTCCTACAACTAATAATGCTCCCATGAACTCTATTAGGTAGTTTGAAAAAAAGTTCAATACCAAGTCAATTAACATACTCTCTCCTACTTAATCACACTTATTTAATATCTTTTGTCATTTCAATTAATTCATTTATCGAATTCACATCATCTTTAAGAGTAAAACTAATCTCTACTCTTTGGGATGAATAACAATCATATGGCCCACATGCTCCAGTACTTGCTGGTTTACGATTTAACTTCATTGGAGCTGCAACTGGCTTGATATAACCTTGGCCAATAGCCTTTGTGAATAATTGTAACTTTTGTTTATGATCATATTCTCCAATACTATTAGAGAAGATATAATTGGTAATACTACTCGCTCTTTGAGCGGATAAACGCATATTGTAGGAATATGCCTTTGAGTTATGATCTTCAGGTGAAACAAACTTCCCTCTAAACGAAGGTGATGCATGTCCAACTACATTAAAGCTTGAGATCTTATTCTTTATCTCTTTATTTCCAAAAAGTACTTTTGAGTAAATTGGAATAATTTTCTTCAGAGTTTCTTTGGCCTTCTTATTTAGATAATAGCTATTTTTCTTAAAGCGAAAATTCTTATCCATTTGTAAAACTACATTCCCAGTCTTATTATCCACGAGAACATTAAGGTTTGCTGCTTTAAATGCTTGAGCAAGATCTTTGGCAATATTTGATCTTAGCTTACCTTTTACATTTGCGACCTTATTAGCGAAATCATTCAAACTTTCCTTTAAGTTTTTATTTCTATCAGATAATTCTTTTGTTTGATTCTTATAATCAGCAAGAAGTTTTTGATTTTGATCTAAGTTTTTAAACTTATCTTTAAATTTATTCTCTAAAGTAGCCACTTCTTTCTTTCTAAAATTTAAATCGGTCTCACATGTATTTAGTGTTTTTGAGATTTGTTGGTTTTTATTATTTAACTCTGCAATCTTAGCTTCTTGCATTGGATTGGACTTCATTTGATTATTAAGTTCATTTTTTAAAGCCGCTAGTTTTTGATCATATTGATTTTTTAATTGATTAACTTCACTAGCTTGTTGCCCTTTTAACTGTGCCATTTGATTGGCATGTTCATTATTCATTTGTGCTATTTGATTTTTATAATTGCTTTCAAGGTCCTTAATTTGTCTTTGTAAAGCACCAGCATTTTGCTTTTCATTGGCCAACTCAGAGCTAATACTTGCAATCTTTCGACTATTATCTGTATTTTGCTTTTCAAGTAGATCATTTTTCTTACTCAAATAAGAGTTTTCCCCAGCAACTTGATTCATTTGAGCTTGAATTTGACCATTTTGAGTTTGCAGGTCTCTATTTTCTTTTTCTAACTTTTGGTTTGCACCCTTCACATTACTAAGGCTAGTTTTTAACGTTTTAATATCTAATGCTTTATTAGATAGTTGTTGTTGTAAAAAGTTATTATCTGCACTTAGCTTAGCTACTTTTCCATTAAGTTTTCCCATTTCTGTAACTTGAGAAAGGTTCTCTTTCTCTAGGTTATCTTTAATCTTTTTCAAATTCTCATGGTTGGCACTTAATATTTTGTAATCTCTATCCTTACTTTGTAATTGAGTATCAAGATTATCAGCTCTCTTTTGTACTTGAGCTAACATTCCTTCAAGTTTGACCTTATTTTCAGAGAGCTCACTAGCACGTTTTTCAGCTTGTGCTTTTAATCCTCTTGTCTTAGTAAGGTCCGCAATGACTTTTCCAAGCTGATCTTGAGTCTGATCTAATTCTTGAGCTGTCTTTCTAAATTTTAATGTTTCGAGATTAAGCTGCTGATCCAAGAAATCTATTTTTTCTTTTTGTTTTGCAGCTAACTTTTGCATTTGCTCATTTTGAGTTTTATTCTGAGCTAATTCACTCACCTTATTTGCTAGGCTTACTTGTAATTTCTCAATATTCTTTTTCTGATCCTGAGACGTGCTTGAGAGTCTATTAATTTCAGCTATCTGCTTATCCATTAATTCTTTTTTACGCTTTAACTCTTCATCTTGCTCTTGAATTAGTTTTTGATTATTGGCAATTACCTGCTCTTTCTTAGCAATGTCTTTTAAGTTTTGCTCAATTGTTAGATCATTATTATTCACTAATTCTTTTAATTGTTTTATCTCGTTAAAATTTTCTTGAATTTTTTTATTATAGTTTGCGATCTCAATTGAACGAGTCTGAGTAATTGCAGCTAGATTTTGAGAAAGATCTTTGATTTGCTTCTGTTTCTCTTTTTTAACAACTTTTAAATTCTCTATGCTCTTTAGAGATTCTTGAAAGTTATTCTCAAGCTCTTGTTGCTCTTTATTAAGTACCTTTAAGGCCTCTACTTTTTCTGCAATAACTTTTTCTTTATTTTGAATATCTTGGTTTAATTGCTTTGTTTCAACTATCTTTTGTTGAACGAATTCTTTTTCTTTTGCCAGTTTTTGCGAAAGCTCTTCATTAATAGTTACTTTCTGAATAATTTCTTCTTCTTGTTTCTTAATCACTTGGCTAGCTTTTGCCAATTGATTCTCTTTTCTTTGCTGATCTTTAATAAGTTCATTAAGTACCTTCTTATTCTCTTGCAGAGAGTTTACGAACTTATTCATGTCTTTCATTTTTTGATCAATTAGATCTTCATAGTTAGAGATATTAGTCAGGGTATCATTAACTTTTTGAATTTTTTCTTGAGTTTCAATCTTATTCTTCTTGGTAACAACAGCTTTTAGTTCTTGTTCATGTTCCCTCTTAGCAACAACTTGTTGCATTTTAGACACACCCGCTTTTATGAGTGCAAATACAAACATAACTAAAAAGATAACAGCTACAGTAGTGAAAAGGTCACTATACGAGGTCCAAACACTACCATCATCTTTGTTATTATTATCATCATCATACATAGACTGATCTCCCGACATTTGCGTATCGGAAAACCATGATAATACCTGAGCGTTTTTATTCCTTAATTTGCCTTAAGAAACCTCTAAAGATTAAATATTATTGGTTTATTCTGAGAATGGATTAAGAATCGTAAACTCTAAGCCCTGTTGTTTAGCTCCACTAAAAATACGGCCTAGAATCTCACTTTGATCATAAATTCCACAAAAGTTTTCTGAGCGAGCTCCATAAACAAATAAAGGAGAGATTAATTGGCTTTTATCATTTTTCAAGAACTTACCTTTCTTCTCATAAGACTCCCACTCATTTCCAGATCTTGGGAATGTGACATTATAGCTCTCACTTGATGTAACTAAGAGCATGAAATCATTAGACTTTTCTGCCAGCACTGCGAAATCTCCAATAATTTTATTTAGTTGTTCTAATTGTGCTCTAGCATCTTTAACTTTTCTCTTTTTCAAGTCGTTTGAAAATTGAAAATCTCTAATTATGTATAAATAGTTCTTATTGTTTCTTGTAAAGCTTGTAAATGTTTTCTCAACATTACTAGCGAAAGTAGAAAAACACTCTCCAGTTTTACAAGAGCGGTCATAATAGACACGATCAGTTTTAAACTGAGTATCTTCTCCAACATGAAAAAGGTCTGCACTCTTCGGTATACTTGGAGTCATTTTCCAAAAATAGAGATCATCTAAATAATCTTTTGCATTATCACAGTCTTTTGAGGCCAATAAAGATTGTTCTTTTGTGGTTTTTGTTTCAAAGATTCCTACTTTATAATTCTTACTGCCTAGGTATGACCATATTGGTTTTAGTGAATAATCTTCACATGAACCTTTGATATTTTTCTTTCCAGTTATTTGCGACAAGAAGCCTTCCTGTGCACTAGGACGTAGTTTGAATAAATTGTACTCCCAGGTTTTTCCCACACATAATGCCGATTCAAAGTTCGTTTTAATATTGGTACTTGGATAAGAGTACTTTAATAGTGCAAGGTGCTCTTCACTTAATCCAGCGACTTGTATCCAAACAATCTTAGTTGGAATTTGTCCAAACTGATGCTTTTGTAAATTTAAAGATGTGACCTGTGCACATCCAATAAATAAGAGAAAAAGATACTTAATCATTGAGGGCCATATTTTGTTGTTTTTTATACATTATATTTTTGATCACGATTGCATTCAAGACGGCAGATTTAAATACAAAAGTAATGATCAAGTAAAGTATTAAGAAAACAGGGTTCTTAGTTATTGCCGCTATTAAAATCAAAGGAACGAATAAAGCTTGTTTTATTTGCAAACGTGCAGCATAAGGGTTGATTTCTCTTCTCTGATAACTTAGATACAGCATTACTAATTCATTTAGGATTAAAAGGTAATAAACTCGATCATCCTTTAAAAATTGAAATAATAATAAAATTATCACCGGAATTCTTAATAGCACTCTAATCTTCTTATCTTCCCACTCCTTTAGAAAAGAAAGAATAAAGACTGTTACATAAGTTCCAAACAATAATCCTATTGCGGCAAAGAAAACAACATTATTCATTAAAGGAAAAAGTTCAAAGTTCATTAATAAGAAGAGAACTGAAACGAGTAAGAAACTTGTGAAGTAAATTACAGGTAAAATTCCTATTAAACTCATGCGATACTTATGACGTGCATACTTGATAAGATTTCTCAAAGAAAGACTTATGCATATCAAAGGCAAGATTGTATTTATCCAGTTATTCATGACTTAAACTATAAAATATTGTATATTAAATAGGAACATATATTAATGATTGCAGTGCACCGTTTGGAGGAAAGAAAATGGACATGTCTTTAGCGACGCGGGAAATAATGTGGCAAATTCCTTTTGGCTACAAAGTGGCTATGTACGTTCTAATGTTTGCGGCAGTAGGTATTATGGCGAAAGGTTTATACGATAAGTATAAATGGGTAGTTGAAGGAAGAGGATTAAACTCATTAGTTCCTAAGAATCTTAATTGGCAGAACTTTTTTGAAACGATTTTTTTCACAGGAAAAGTAACTCGTGTTGGAAATGTAGCCTTTTTTCACAGTTTAATTTATTACGGATTTATCATCCTCCTTATTGCAACTGAACTCGTAGCAATTCACGCTGATACTCCGATGAAAGTTTATCAAGGACCAACTTATATTGTTGTTTCTTTTCTCGCTGATATGGCCGGGTTACTGATTATTATTGGATTACTATTTGCTTATAAGAGACGTTATATTGATAAGCCTGATTATCTAAGTGCCACCAATCCAAAACGTGAACTTTTCATGTATGGAATGTTAATCTCTTTGGTTGCTCTTGGATATGTTATTGAAGGTTTTAGAATTTACGGTGCTGGTATGCCAATGGGTGAAAAAGTTTGGTCTCCAGTAGGTTGGTTTATTGCAAGCATTCTAAAAAGTACTGATATGAGTGAGGATATTTTAGTTCTTACTTATAAGGGACTGTGGTTATTTCATATGGTTAATACCATGTTATTTATCGCTTCTATTTCTTACTCTA
>CAJXHA010000211.1 GCA_913053615.1 uncultured Bacteriovoracaceae bacterium
CGATCTAAAGTATTTCGACAGGTGAGGGGGGAATGATTTTAACTAATGATGACGCTTTTGCTGATAAGCTAGGTAAGCTTCGTAATCATGGAGCAGAGATAAGTGAAGAACAGAGACATCATGGTGCTAAACCATATCTTCTTCCTGACTTTAATATGCTTGGTTACAATTATAGAATGACTGATATTCAAGGTGCCGTAGGTTTAGTACAAATTAAAAAACTTATGGGGTTTGTTGAAGAAAGAGACAAGTGGGCTAAGTATTATAATGAAAAACTTTCTGAAATTAGTTGGCTTACAACTCCATTGATTCCTGAAAATGGCCGTCACTCATGGCAGTCATATTGTGTCTATGTAGATCCTGATACAGCTCCTATGAAGCGCAATGATATTATGATGTATCTTAAAGATCATGGGATTGCTGCAAGACCAGGAACGCATGCAGTCCACATGTTAAATTATTACCAAGATAAATATGGCTATAAAGCATCTGATTTTCCAGGTGCACAAGCTTGTAACGATAATACCATGTCCATTCCTCTTCATAATAGAATGAGTGTTGAGGATTTTGAGTATGTGGTTGAGAAATTAAAAGCTTTATAGAATGTGTGGAATAGTAGGTTATTTAAATTTTAATGGTGCACCTGCTAGTGAGCCTGTATTAAAAAAAATGACAGATTCAATTGTGCATCGTGGTCCTGATGGTGAAGGACAGTACACTCATGGTGTGTGTGGTCTTGGTCATAGGCGTCTTTCAATTATTGATCTAAGTAATGCTGGTGCTCAGCCAATGCAAAATGATAATGGCCGCTATGTTATAAGCTATAATGGTGAAATCTATAATTTTAAAGAAATTAGAAACATATTAAAAACAAGTGGATATAAATTCTTTTCCAATACTGATACTGAAGTTGTGCTCAAAGCATATGAAGAGTGGGGCGAAGAGTGTGTTAAGCGCTTCAATGGAATGTTTGCCTTTGCAATCTGGGATAAAAAAGAAGAAGAGTTATTTCTAGCTCGTGATCGTTATGGAATTAAGCCACTATATTATCACCAGTCTAATGATCGAATAATTTTTGCTTCTGAAAATAAGGCAATATTTGCAAGCGAGTTAGTAAAAAAAGAAATAGATAAAAAAGCACTTGTTGAATATATGACGTTTCAGAATTTCTTCTCTGAAAGAACTCTCTTTGAAAATATAAAAATGTTTCCACAAGGCTTTTTCGGTAAAGTTAAAAAGAATGGGCGATTAGAGTTAAAACAATATTGGGATTTTCATTTTAAAGAGCCAAGAGATAGAGTATTAACATATGACGAGTATTTAGAAGAACTAGACTTTCTAATACGACAAGCTGTTAATAGACAATTAGTTAGTGATGTGGAAATCGGCTCTTACTTATCTGGTGGGATGGATTCAGGCTCTTTAACTTGCCTCGCATCTCAGCATCTTCCATATATTAAAACTTTTACTGTTGGCTTTGATTTAAACTCTGCAAGTGGTCTCGAACTTGCTTTTGATGAAAGATCAAAAGCTGAGCATATGTCATATCTTTTTAAAACTGAACATTATGAAATGGTTTTAAAATCTGGTGATATGGAAAGGTGTATGGACAAACTTGTCTATCACCTTGAAGAGCCAAGAGTTGGTCAATGCTATCCAAATTTTTATGCCTCTAAGCTTGCGAGTAAGTTTACTAAGGTTGTACTGAGTGGAGCTGGTGGTGATGAAATATTTGCTGGATATCCTTGGCGTTATTACCGTTCAGTAGGCCATAAAGACTTTGAAGCTTATATTGATGACTACTATCTTTATTGGCAAAGGTTGATTCCAAATAAAACAATTCACAAAATTTTTGAACCAATTTGGGACGAAGTTAAGGATGTGTGGACTAGGGATATTTTTCGAAATGTATATAAGAATCATTCGAATAATTTAGATTCACCTGAAGATTATATTAATCACTCACTTTACTTTGAAGCGAAGACATTTTTACATGGTCTTTTAGTTGTTGAGGATAAACTCAGCATGGCTCACTCATTAGAGACAAGAGTTCCATTCCTAGATAATGATCTTGTTGATTTTGCTCAAACTGTTCCCATTAGGCATAAGCTTGCTAGGCTTGATGAAGTCGTTAGAATTAATGAAAATGAGCCTGGAGCTAAAAATAAAAATTACTTTCAAAAAACAAACGACGGAAAGCTTATTCTTAGAGATGTTATGAATAGATACATCCCTAATGAAGTAACTGATAGAGTTAAACAAGGATTTAGTTCTCCTGATGCTAGTTGGTTTAAGGGGGAGAGTATTGAGTTTGTAAAAAAGGAACTTCATGTAAATGCTAAGATTTTTGATATTTTGAATTATAAAGAAACTTCTAATTTAATAAATGAGCATTTGCAGGGAAAAGAAAATAGAAGATTATTAATATGGTCACTTCTCAATATTGAGAAAGTAATGTGTGAGTATTAAATTGAGAAAAGTAAGAGATCTAGAAGTCGCTAGAAAATCTATAAAATCGATTATAAAAGTACTTGAATTAGATTTAAATGGAAAAACTGTTATGACAGAGTTCGCATCTGGCCCATTTGCCTTAACACCATTTATTGCACTCTTAGCTGGTGCTAAAAAAGTTATATGCGTAAGTAAAGACTCTGTTTACGGAAAAGTTGAAGAGTTGAAGACTTACTTTAATGAACTGAGTTCTTTTTTTGAGTTTAGTGGTGAAATAGTATTTACTGAAGATAAATATCTTCATGTACATGAAGCAGATGTTATAACAAATCTTTCGATGCTAAGACCTATTGACAGTAAAATGTTGTCATTAGCAAAAAATGATGTAGTTATTGGTTTAATGTTTGAACCATGGGAAAAAAGAGAATCTGATATAGATTTTAGTTTTTGTAAAAAGAACCAAATTCCTGTCGTAGGTATTAATGAGGAGCATGAAAATTTAAAAATTTTTGAATTTGTAGGACTTATAATTTGTAAATTAGCTTTTGAGCAAGAACACCACTTACTAGATGAAAGAGTTTTACTCGTTGGATCAGGACCTTTTGCTGAAAATGCCCAAAAATATCTAAGAAATTTAGGTGCTGATGTATATAGTTTAGAAAGTATAGATGAAAGTAGTAATTCAAATGACTTTGATTTGATTGTAATTTGTGAACATCATGATAAAAGTCCTATTATTTCAGATGATTCTTTGCTTAGTAAAAAATTCTTTATTTCCCAAATAGATATTATTCATATTTGCGGAAATCTAGATTACAAACTTATAAGAGAGCTTGGTTTAAAAAAATGGCCTGAAAAAGAGGTTGATGTCGGTTTTATGACAGTTACTACGGATTATATAGGTATTGAGCCAGTTGTTAGATTACATGCTGGTGGATTAAAAGCTTGTACAGATTATATATCAAAAAGAAATGGTGTGAAATTCAATAGTGAATATATAAAAATGGTAGACGAATAATGAATATTTTAATTTTGGGAAGAACAAATTGGTTGTTTGATACAATGTTAAAGATCTCTTCAACTCATAATATTGTTGGAATTATAAGTGCGAAGTCCCCAACAGAATACTCAATTCAGCTAAGTGATTTCAAAAAATTTGCTAAAGATAAAAATATTCCTTTCTTTGAAGCAAAGTACAACAACAAAAGTGAACTGAAATCTTTTATCAAAGAGTTAGGTTGTATTGATGTTGGAGTTTCTGTAAATTTTCCATTTATAATTGGACAAGATTATATTGATCTTTGTGGCTTAGGTATTTTGAACGCACATGGTGGAGATCTTCCACGTTACAGAGGAAGTGCTTGTCAGGCTTGGGCAATCCTTAATGGTGAGAATAGAATTGGTCTTTCAATCCATTATATGGATGCTGATAAATTAGACTCTGGTAATATTGTTGCGAAATCTTATCTTGAGATAAATTCGAAAACAAAGATCAAGGAAGTATATAATTGGTTTGATAGTGAGATACCTTCTCTTTTGATGAAAGCACTTGATAATATATCTAAGAACCCAGATTTTATATTAGAGCAACAGGATGAAAGTAAAGCCTTGAGGTGCTTTCCAAGAACCCCAGCAGATGCAAGAATTGATTGGAGTAAAAGTGCATTGGATATACAAAGGCTGGTTAATGCCTCTGGGGCTCCATATGATGGTGCTTTTACTTATTATGAAAATGAAAAGATTTTTATTATTGATGTTGAATTATACAAACCTAGCTTTAGTTTTAATGCAACTTTTGGTCAAATATGCTCTGTCGATAAAGATTTAATTGTGGCGTGTGGAGAGGGAACAATGCTGAAAATAAATGAGCTAAAGAAAGAGAATGAATTTATTAATTATAATTACTTCAATTCAATTCGAAAAAAGTTTAACTAGTGTTTTCTAATTGAAATATAAAAACCAGCAACTTGTGATGGAAATAACTGCATAAGAAGTCGAGAGATTTTACGTTTAAATTCAGTCTCACCCATTTTAACAAACCACTTCGACCTGGGGTAAAAAAAGTTTTCGATATAGGTATTCTCTATTATATAGTTTTGCTTTTTCAAGTCGCTGACAAATTCATTAATTTTAAAGAAATGAATGTGATCAGAGTTCTTAAGAGTATTAGGTTCAAATACATTATTTCGTAGTCTAGCTAAGTAACACCCTTCATTTGGAGTTCCCAAAATTAAGAGTCCATTTGAGGTGAGGTATTTGTGAAGATTTTTAATTACAGTTTCATAATTAGGAATATGTTCTATTACTTGACTGCATAAAATTACATCGAACTTTTCAATTAAATTTTCATTTATTTCTGTTAAGTCGTCTTGAAAAACATCTACATTGTTAAATTTTTCTTTTGCTCTCTCTACTCTAATACTGTTGTAGTCTAAAGCAAATAAGTCTATGTTATTTTCTTTTGAAAGCTGAATTAAATTTATGCCATCACCGCAACCTGCATCTAGTACTTTTAGTTTATGTTGACTTGATTTTCGTTCTTTTTTAAGTTCTTTTGAAATGAAATCCCATCTATTTACAAATGTATGATAGTACGCTGGTATTTGTAAGGTATCAATTTGAGAGTCAACATACCATGGGTTTTGTTTTAAAATTTCTTCATCAACTAGTTTCATTTAATACTCTTTTGTAAATATCGAACTTCTTTTTATTAACGGTATCTAATCCATGATTATTTAATGCAATATTCTTAGATTTTTTGCCCATTTGAATCGTTTTATCTATTTCAAATGATTTTATTGTTCTTACTATACTAGCAGTATCACCTTCTTTAAACAAATACCCGTTGTTGTTATGTTTTATTAATTCATGATGCCACTCAGTGTCGTATGCAATAAGTAGATTTTCTAAATAAGCTGCCTCGATAAGGCTGAATCCTCCCATTAAATTCAATGAAACATGTGATACTGCTCTGATTTCGAGAACTTTTACATGATCAACTGGGCCGTAGATATTTACGTTGGTTAAGCCGTCCAAATTAGATTTTAAAAAGGGTAGTCTGCTTCCCCCCCCAAGAATATGAAATACAGCTTTAAATTTATTTTGAGAAGATAATTCTCTGATTATTGTGCAGATATCGAATATGTAATTTTCATCCTCAATTCTTCCTGCAAAGCTAATGTTAAGCTCATTGCTCGGTTTATTTGTTTTTGGGAACTTAGTGAAGTCAATACCATGCTCGAACACATAGACAGATTTAGCTTTTTTAAACTTTTCATTAATTATGCTTTTGCGTATTGGTAGTATTGCATCCACTTTAGAAATGCAAAATAGTTCAATTTGTTTACTTGCACTTATAGATTGATAAAACCTGGGAATGGTACCAGGTTGAAGCCTTTCTCTTACTCCATAATCACAATGATATGAAATCACAAATTTTGAATTAGTTAAAAATTTAATAAAGTAACCTACAAGTCCAATCTTGTATGGACTGTTAGAGTGAATTATATTTGGACGAAAACTCATTAAAACTTTTACC
>CAJXHA010000212.1 GCA_913053615.1 uncultured Bacteriovoracaceae bacterium
ATGCTCCAGCATGTATTTCTCTTACTAAGCTTCTATATTTGGTGGTTAATTTTAAAGAAGTATAGACTTAAAAAATCTCACTTTATAATAATCTTCATTATTCTCGTCCATCCCTTTTTCTTAGCTGCACCACAACTCCTTTATACAGAGGTATTTGATACCTTAATTATGAGCTTAATTTATTTTTACCACTTAAAAGCAAAGGAGAACTGGAAAGATTATTTAATACTTGGCTTATTGATTGGTTTTTTTACTATAACTGAATCTTATAACCTTCCTCTTTCCCTTGTTTATATTTGTTACTTATTAATCCAGAGTGCTCCTTTAAAAAATAAAGTATTGCTCTTTCTTGCCTATTTTATCCCTATGCTCCCTGTGTTCTATCACAATTACCTACATACTGATGGAGGTTTTCTTTTAAGTACAAAAAATTCAAACAATCTATGGGTTAGTAATAATAACTTACCTATTTTAAACTTTGATATGAATGAGAGTGGATGGCCTTTGCCAAGTGACTACTTTGGAAATGAAGATAAATATTCTGAAGTGCGAAAGCCATGTTATGTAGAATATAAAAAGCAAGCTCAATGTGAAGCTAAGCATGCAATCATCTTTGCATTAAAAAATCCGGCCTTATTTATTCAAAGAGCTTATCAAAAGTATAAAAACCTATGGTCCCCCAACTTATTTCCATTTAATAAGGGGTTTAATATCCATGGTATTGGCTTGACGGAGAAGAATTCAGTTATCGTTCATAATATTTTTGTTGTATTTGAAATTCTTTTTACAATTACTTTCTTTTTTTCAGTAAGTATTCTTATCGCTGGTAATATAGACAAACTAAGCTTAACTATTCTTTTACAGCTTATATACTTCCATGCAATCCTCATTTTTGCACATGGAATGGTTCGCTATAGACTTGGGTATATGGGCATATTAACGGCCATTATCTTTATCGCTTTATCAAAGCTCAATCCCACGACCTTATTACGTAAACGCTTTATACTTAGTTTTTGTTTTTTCTTAATCTTTTACTTCAGTGTTCTTTATGAAAAAGCATCAGTGGTGTTCTTGAGCTAAATGAAAACTTTAAGTAAATCAAATATTCTTGATAATCGACGTAAAGACTTGGACTTCTTGAGAGGGCTTGGCCTTTTTCTTGTCATTATAGAACATGCTTTTCCCAGTCTTATCCCTGGGGGCTTTATAGGAGTGGATTTTTTCTTTGTTATTTCTGGGTATCTAATAACAAAGAAAACCTTTGCATTAATTGAAAAGAATCAGTTCTCTGTTTGGGACTACTTTCAATATCGATTTAAAAGAATTATCCCTCCAGCACTAGTAAGCTTAATTTTTACTTTTCACTTTTTTGTATACTTTTGTAATCCCCTTGAATTAAGACTGATCATTGAACAGATATATTCCTCATTATTATTTTTTAATAATATTTATTCATATTTAGTGACCCAATACTTTAATAATGGATACCTTGCAAAGCCATATATACACTTTTGGTCTTTAAGTATTGAAGAGCAGTATTATTTTCTTTGGCCATTTCTGGCCTTATTTATTAATAAGGCAAAAAAGTATAGAAACTTATCTTTGCTTATTATAGTTATGAGCTCTTTTTTGTACTCACTCTATCTAAGTTCTTATGATCAAAACGGAGCTTATTTATTACTTCCATCTCGCTTATGGCAAATTTTAATTGGAGGAGTGATCGCTCTCTCTAAGCTCGATAAATTAGCGAGTCTAAAAAAGTCTAATACCCTTGCATTTACTGGTTTAAGCTTAATTACCTATAGTGCTCTCTTTATAGATAAGCAACATTATCCAGGCCTCTATGCTCTGTTTCCTACCCTTGGAACAATTTCATTTATACTGGCGACGAATTCTTCTCTAAGTAAGTTTATATCAAAGGGAGTGTTCGTTTTTCTTGGGCGAATAAGTTATTCAATGTATCTCTTACATATGCCATTTTTATCGGTTCTCTTTTACTCTTATCATATTACTACCCCATATAAACTCTTATTTATTTTCTTAGCTTTTATCTTTTCACTGCTTTTATTTTATTTCGTTGAAAACCCAACTCAAAAGCTTAAAGACAAAGTAAAGATCAAGCGAGTAAACCTAGTGTCGATAGCAGGGATTTTAAGCTCGCTAATCTATTTAAACCTTTATAATTATGACTTTATCTTTACTGAGCATAAACAAAGACAAATGCAGGTAGCGAAGCTATTTTTTAATGATGGATTAGATGGAAGGTTCCGCTTTACAACACAATATTGTAATTCTGATACCAAAGCTGAAAATGTGATTATTGGAGATTCTCATGCAGCTCACTACTTAGGGGCCACAAGAGAGCTTGAAAACTTTGATATAGGAGTATTCCAACACGGCGTTATTCCAAGTATTAGTCTAGAGTACCAATTTAAAAGTTTTAATACAGAATTATACCAGCAATGCCTTCCTAAATTAATTGAGAACCAACATATTAAAAGAATTATAATCTCGAGTAGAATTCCATTATTTCTTTCTCATCAAATGAATAAACATGAAAATTATGAAAAATTTGAAGGGAACTTTAAATTAAGTGAACAATCGAAATTATCTAATCAACTTGCTGTCGAAAAAACACTTAGAGATTTAATTAAGGCCATAAAAAAAGGAAATAAAGAGATAATCTTTTTAAGTCCTACTCCTATAACAAACACACCTCCAAGAGAACTTAGAAAGTGCTTAATGGACGACCCTAAAAGTAATGATTGTAATCTAGAGGTCGACTTTATTGAAACACTAAAAGAGAACTATGAGGCAAATATACTTTTGAATAAGTTTCAAAAAAACTTTGCGGACATACAAGTTTTCAGTGTCCTCGATGCTCTTTGTGCTAATAAGAAGCCTTGCTCACTCTATCGAGACAGAAAAACTCTTTACCGAGATGATGATCACCTGAGTAATTATGGAGCACTACTTGTATTAAGAGAATTGAGTAAGAAAATTCACTCACCTACCACTACGCAGCAATAGCCAAAAAATTTACTAATTGCTTAATTTTTTATATTAATGACTATTATTTAATTCATTAATCCAAAGGTATTTATGAAAAATGTAACGTTAATATTTCCAGGTCAGGGTGCCCAATACGTTGGTATGGGAAGTGACCTTTTAAATTATGCAAGTGCAAAAAAAGTATTTGATACCGCTCGTGAAGCACTTGATTTCGATATCACCGAACTTATGTTTAATGGACCAGAGGAGCAGTTAAAGCTGACTGAGTTTACTCAGCCTGCTATTGTTACTCATTCAATTGCATTACTAGAAGTTCTAAAAGAAAAACTCAATGAAAGAGGCGTTGGTATCAAGCAAGTACTTGGTCATTCTGTTGGTGAATACAGTGCTCTTGTTGCAGCAGGAAGTATCTCTTTAACGGATGCTTTAAGAGCTGTTAATAAGAGAGGACAATTTATGCAAAGTGCAACTCCAGAAGGAGTTGGTGCAATGTATGCAATTCTAAGAGTTCCAAGTGAGAAGATTGATGAAGCTTGTGCCGCTGTTTCAAATGAGTCTGAAAAAGTAATGTGTGCCAATTATAATGAGCCGACTCAAACGGTTATTTCTGGTCATGCAGCTGCTTGTGAAAGAGCGGTTGAGTGGTTAAAAGAAAATTATGAAGGTAAGCAAATGGCAATGCCTTTAAAAGTATCAGCTCCTTTTCACTCTTCTCTTATGCTGCCAGCAGAAGAGAATCTGAGAGGCTATTTAGCCAAAATTGAAATCAAACCTAATACAATTGATTATATTGCTAATATTAATGCAAAGAGATTTGCTGCAGGGACCAGCTCAGAATCAATAGAACAAAATCTAGTGAACCAAGTCTCAGGAAGCGTGTTATGGTCTCAAAGTATCTCAAGCTTAAGTGCTGATGATACTTTTATTGAAGTTGGTCCTGGTAAAGTACTTACTGGACTTAATAAGAAAATAAATAAAGACTTTTCTACTTTTACAATGGATAAGAATCTTGAAGGTCTAACGGAGTTTTTAAATGCAAACAATTTATAATGATTTAAATGGCAAAGTAGTACTCGTTACTGGTGCAAGTCGAGGAATTGGAAAAGAAATCGTACTTTCACTAGCTGCTCAAAAAGCACATGTGGTTTTTAATTGGCGTGGTGATGAAGACTCTGCAATTGCTCTTGCAAATGAATTGAAAGAAGCAGGAGCAAGTGATGCGACTCCCCTTTATTTTGATATGACTGAATATGACAAAATGAAAGATGAGTTAGATAGATTTACAAAAGAAGTGGCACCTATTAGCGGACTTGTTAATAATGCTGGTATTTCTAAAGATTCACTAATGATGAGAGTAAAGCCTGAAGAAATTCAAAGCATATTAGAGGTAAATCTTAAAGCAACAATGGTACTTACCAATACACTTAGTCGAAATTTTCTTAAGGCCAAAGAAGTTTCAATCGTTAATATGAGCTCTATTGTTGGTCTAATGGGTAACTTATCTCAAACAGTCTATGCGGCTTCAAAAGCGGGACTGATTGGTTATACGAAGTCAGTTGCTAAAGAACTTGCATCTCGAAAAGTCAGATGTAATGCTATTTGTCCTGGTTTTATCGCGACTAAGATGACTGATGAACTAAGTGAAAAAGCTAAGGAATCATACCTATCAGCAATACCAATGGGCGATTTCGGAGAAACTAAAGATGTAGCAGAGCTCACTCTCTTTCTTTTAAGTCAGAGCTCAAAGTACATTACAGGTGAAGTAATAAAAGTTGATGGCGGTCTTTATATCTAGTTTCGCTTTTAGCTGATTTATCAATTGTGAAAAGGTGCTTTGCATTGCTCTTTAAGACTGAGCCTGTGCGTTAGTTTTTCTAAAACTTTCTTGCACTTTTTACCTTATTATAGTTGACGCCAGCGTTTGGAATTAACTAAAATACAAATGAAAAAACTTGGAGGATATAATGGAAATTCAAGAAAAAGTAATTAAAATCGTTAGTGACGCTACTAAAGTAGACGCTGGAAATATCAAAGCTGATACGAATTTTATCGATGACCTAAATTTAGACTCACTTGATATGGTAGAAATGATGATGAAAATGGAAGAGGAATTTGGAGTTGAAATCCCAGAGGACAAAACTGAAGACCTTAAAACCATCAACGACGTCACAAACTTCTTAAAAGACAACGCTAACTAAGAAAAACCTCCTTAGGAGGTTTTTTTTATTTAAGAGCTTTTTTTAAAGCAACGAGGAATCTCATGAATCGTGTAGCAGTCACAGGTATCAGTGCGATTTGTGGTACTGGTAACAACTTAAAAGAATCTTGGTCTAACCTACTTGAAGGAAAAAGCGGCATTAGCAAAATCGAAAATGTTGATGAAAGCATGTGGCCAGTTCGAATCGCAGGACAAGTTAAAAATTTTCAAATTGCAGATGAACTACTTGAACCAAAAGAACAAAATCGTTTTGATCGATTTATTCATTTTGCACTTCATTCGGCTGACGAAGCCCTTAAACAATCAGGACTATTAGAAACAAAGTTTGATCCTTATAAAGTAGGCTCAATCTTAGGTGTAGGTCTTGGTGGTTTTCCATTTATTGAAGAAACTAATAAAATTTATTATGAAAAAGGTCCTAGAAGAGTAAGTCCTTTCTTTGTACCTTCATTTATCCCAAATATGGCAACTGGAAAGATTTCTATGTTGTATAATTTCAGAGGAATTAATCACGCAATTAGTTCTGCCTGTGCTTCTGCCAGTCATGCGATTGCAGCTGGTGCAACTGAAATCATGATGGGTAGACAAGATGCTATGATTGTTGGGGGAAGTGAAGCTGTTCTCTCTCCTATTACATTTGCTGGCTTTAATGCCATGAAAGCACTCTCTAAAAGAAATGATGAACCTGAAATTGCTAGTCGTCCATTTGATGAAGGTAGAGATGGTTTTGTTATGGGTGAAGGCGCTGGACTACT
>CAJXHA010000213.1 GCA_913053615.1 uncultured Bacteriovoracaceae bacterium
TTAGGGAGCTTCAGGATTGTAACTTTGATGTGTCTATCTATTACGATCAAGATGATGAAATTGGTGAACTCGCTCGTGAAATTAATAAGATGATTGGAAATATGAAAGCTTTTGAAGAGTTGCGAGCTGATAGAATAAATGTTGAGCATAGAAAATTTGATGTCCTTGCTAATATGGTTCGTCGAAATGTTCTTATTGCAAATGCCAATGGAGAGTTAATTTATCTAAACAATCACACTTATAAGCTTTTAGATGTTGAGTCTGAAGATGTTCTTAATAAGAATATGATAGACACTATTGTTCCAAAAGATATTCAAGATGCATTTAACGTTGCCTTAAAGCGTCGTTCGAAAATTGAAAATGCAGAGATTGTTGTTGTGCATAAAAAGAAAGTTGAAACAACTGACGATGAAAGTGGTGAAGTTGTAGAAACTGAAGTTGAAGAGGAAGTTTTTAACGGATATGCCAATGTAATCCCAATTAGGGCCAAAGAAAGTGGTCTGGATTATTATATGATGATTCTTTCTAAAGAGATGTTTGCTTAATTTGGCGTGACACGTCTCACAAAAGTACTAATAATTCAAAAGCCTAAGCAAGTGTCACTAGCGTGAAGCTAAAAAATCTAGTATAAATTTAGGTCAACTATGAGTTAAATCGCGAGGATAGATGGATAATAAGTTTATTCGAAATTTTTCAATCATTGCCCATATTGATCATGGGAAATCGACACTGGCCGATAGGCTAATTCAATCCACAGATTCTATTACTGATCGTGAAATGAAGGATCGTATTTTAGATAATATGGATCTTGAAAAAGAACGCGGTATTACTATAAAGGCCCAAACAGTTCGTATTAAGTATAAGTCAAAAGATGGAAATACATATGATTTAAATTTAATCGATACTCCGGGACACGTAGACTTCTCTTATGAAGTTTCACGTTCTTTGGCTTCATGTGATGGAGCACTTTTAGTGGTTGATGCTTCTCAAGGTGTTGAAGCACAGACATTAGCTAATGTTTACATGGCCATTGAAAACGATTTAGAAATTCTTCCTGTCTTAAATAAAATTGATCTCCCTCATGCAGATCCTGATAGTGCTAGAGAGGAGATTGAAGAGATTGTTGGTATTGATGCCAGTCAAGCTCCCTTAGTTAGTGCTAAGAGTGGTCTTGGTATTGATGAATTACTTGAAAAGATTGTTGAAGTTATTCCTCCTCCAAAGGGAGATCCAGATAAACCCACTCAAGGTCTGATCTTTGACTCTTGGTTTGATCCATACCGTGGAGTTATCATTCTCGTTAGAATGATGCATGGAAAGCTTAAAAAGAAAGATAAAATTTATTTCAAACATAGTGATAAGTCTTACGAAATTATTACCTTGGCCGTAAATACTCCTTTCTATACTGAAATTAACGAGCTTTCGGCTGGTGAAGTTGGGATGGTAATTTGTGGTATTAAAGAGCTAAGAGATATTAAAATTGGTGATACCGTTGTCATGGATAAAGCAAAAGATACGCCTTCTCTTGCTGGCTATGAAGAAGTAAAGCCAATGGTATTCTGTGGGATTTTCCCTGTAAACTCAGAAGAATATGAAGATTTAAAAGAGGCCTTAGAAAAACTTGCTCTTAATGATTCATCTTTTACTTATGAGGCTGAGAGTTCACAAGCTCTTGGACTTGGTTATCGATGTGGCTTTTTAGGTCTTTTGCATATGAATATTATTCAGGAAAGACTTGAACGTGAATTTGATTTAAATCTTATCTCTACCGCTCCAAGTGTGAGCTATATTGTGACCACTAAAAAAGGTGAGGAACTTATTGTTTCCAATCCAAGTGATCTGCCTGAACCTGGTGAAATTGAAACGATAAAAGAGCCAATTGTTGATTTATCTATCCACGTTCCAAATGAATATGTTGGACCGATTATTAAGCTTTGTCAGGAAAGACGAGGCATTCAAAAAGATTTAAAATATATAACTAAGGATAGAGTGCAAATAATGTATGACCTCCCACTAAGTGAGATGGTTTTTGATTTTTATGATCAGCTAAAGTCTATTACTCGTGGTTATGCAAGTATGGACTATGATTTTAATGGTTACCTTGCTTCTAAATTAGTTAAACTTGATATCCTAATTAATGGTGAAAATGTTGATGCACTTTCGCTTATTACTCATGAGAGTAGTTCTTATAATAAGGGACGTGATCTCGTTGGTAAGCTAAGAAAGATTATTGATCGTCAACAGTTTGATATTGCAATTCAAGCTGCTATTGGAGCAAAAATTATTGCGAGAGAAACAGTTAAAGCACTTCGTAAGAACGTTCTTGCAAAATGTTATGGTGGTGATGTTTCAAGAAAACGTAAACTTCTTGAAAAGCAGAAAGCAGGTAAGAAGCGAATGAAGATGGTTGGTAGTGTTGAGATTCCTCAAGAGGCATTCTTGGCGGTGTTAAAGGTTGATGAGTAGGCAGAGATGAATATTATTGAAAAGCACATTGAAAAAATCATGGAAAAATACACCACAGGTGATAAGTACGATTTATTAAAAAGTGCTAAGGAATACTATATCGATGCCACTGGAAAAATCGACGATGAAACAGATGAGTATGAATCGAGAATGAGCTCTTTTAATGATTGGTATATTTTTAATTATCGCCGTGAAGATGGACGAAGAATTATTGATGACTATATCAACGATTTTAAAATCGATGATGAGCTGGCAAAAGCATTTCATAATGTAAATTACTCATTATTTTCTTTTGCAAAATACAACCTTAAAAAACAGATGGTTCTAAAAGATATTCTTCATAATGAAAAGTATGTTGTGAACAAAGATCAGAAAAATATCGGCCTTGTTCCTGATGACTTATTTGTTGGAAGAGTTATAACTTATAATAAAGAGAATTATGTACTAAGGGGGATGTGTACTCTTCCTGGTAATGTTCTTTCTAAACTTAAAAAAGAATCTCGCAAAATTAGAAAACTTAATTCGCAAGAAGAGGAAGAGGCATTCTTATTAAAGCTTGAACAATTAAAGACCAAGTCTTTGCAATACTCTCACCTCGATGTGAACCAAATTTTTGTTTTCTCTTAATCTCTAGGGTTCTCGCCCGGTAATTCTGCAGGATCTAATTTAACCGTCTTCCCTCTAAGGATATAAGGTATTACTCCCAGTAGATTCGCACTTAACATTAAAATAAAGTAAATATTAAATAATGAAGCCCCATTATTTATTCCTATATAGGTAAAGAGTGTTGCGAATGCAGCATGCCCTACTCCCATTCCAGAAGGTGCTATAGGAAGTGCAATAAATACAAAACCTAGTGGGACAAAAGAAAATGCATAGCTAAAAGGAAAGTTACCTTCAGCATATGGATGAGTAATATACCAAAAAGAAATTACTGCTAATGTTTGAATAACCATACTTAGAGCAGTGACTGTTAGCATCTTAGAGCGCAACATACATAAGTTATCCCATGCATCGAGTAGTTTAGGAATAACTCCTTTAAGCAAGGGGACAGACTTAAACACATTTAAAATCTTATGTGGAAGTGTATTAAAAAAGAAGAGTGAAAATAAACTAAAGAGTACACCTAAAAATAAAATAATATTTAAGTGAGTAACCATCTTTAAATTCTTAGAGATACCAGCAAGTTCGTTATAATTTATAATTGAAAAGAAACCCATAATTAAGATCAGTCCAAATAGACCAACGAAACGGTCAATTAAAACGGATGCCAATAAGAAGCGGTTAGAAAGAGTTTTATCAATTTCCTTTAGATAAAATACTTTTACAATGTCCCCACTAACGCTACCTGGAAGAATTGAGTTGAAAAAGATACCAATCCAATTAAGTTTAAAAATTTCTTTAAATGGTGGAGAAGTTTCCATCTTAGCTGTTATAATAATAAAGTAACGCCACGTGACGAGTAATAAATTTAAGAGGATAATACTGAAACCAATGACAAGTCTCAAGGGCTCTGAAAAGGCAACAGTGAGTAGTTTTAAGTCTAATTTTCCAGAATCAATGAGCCAGTATATAATACCGATTGCAAAGGCAAATTTTAATATTAGCTTAATACTTTGTGACATAGTCTAAGTTTACTAAATTCCAAAGTGTGTTAACAGGAAAAAATGGGTGATAAAATGCAAATTGCTTTAGTTCAAATAAATTCAACACTTGATCCAAAAGAAAATATAGAAAAGATAAATTATTATATTCAAGCAGCCAAAAAGAAAGAGGAAATTGAAGCGGTATTTTTACCAGAGGTTTTTTATTCCATGTCTGATGGCACAAAACCAACCCCATATTTAGTTGAAGCAGAAAATGAACATTATCAAGCAATTCAAAATATAGCGAAGACTAATAGTGTTTCACTAATTGGTGGAACTGCTGCAACTAAAGTTGGAGAGCAGGTAATTAATCGAACCTATAATTTTGATGCCAAGGGAAATCCATTAAAAAATTACGATAAAATGCACCTCTTCTCTGTTGATCTTAGTGGGACAAGATCAAATACTGTTATTAATGAAAGTGATGTTTACACTTCTGGGAACAGGCCAGAACTTTTAGAATATAATGATTGGAAAATTGGTTTAGGTATTTGTTTTGATTTACGTTTTCCAGAGTTGTATCGACACTATTTCTCTCAGGGTGCAGAGATTCTAACCGTATCATCGGCATTTACTGTGCCAACTGGAAAGGCCCATTGGGAAACTTTAGTAAGAGCAAGAGCAATTGAAAATCAATCATACGTTGTGGCAGTTGATCAGTGGGGTCATCACAATCCTAAAATTCAAACTTTTGGACACTCTATGCTAGTTGATCCATGGGGGGAAGTTGTCTTGAACCTAGGTGAAGGTGAGGGATATGCTTTTCATAAACTTGAGAAAGAGAAATTAGAAAAAATAAGAAAGAGAATGAATGTTAAAGTCAGGGACTACTTTTCAGTCAATTTTAATTGAGAACACTTATACTCATGATCTTCATAGTGAATTTTATCATGTTCAATAATTTTATAATCAATTGACCCATTTGGCTTGGCGGTGATTTTTAATTCTCGAGGACCATTGAGACCTGAGATTTTAGAGCTTAATCGCGTGATCTTATTTTCTGCAATTAGTTGAAAATCATTATTTAATTCATCTTTTGGAATAAAAAAGTCTTCTTGATTATTAATGGTAATTCTAACTAAGTCCTTGCGCTTATTATCAACACTAAGAATGAGTTCACACTCTAATTGATCAATGTCCACACCAATAAGTCTTTTACTTACTTGGTTAGTCTGGGATGCCCATAGGTTGGCACAAATAATAGCTAAGATGAGATTTAATTTCATAGCTGCTTAGTATCAATTTTTTTCCTTCTTTGTAAAGTATCCTCATTTCTGCGATAATATTTTCATGATCCCATATAAATTACTAATTTTATTAAGTTTTTTAACTATGCTAGCCTGTTCAAAGAATGAGTCTAATACGAGCACCAAGCAAACAGAGGCCCAGTTTTATAAAGAGCATAACCAAATGCTGGCAGATAATGCCAAGAGAGTTGAGGCCATACTTAATGATGACTTTGCATTCTCAGGTCTTGAATACATATATGTTGATTTTGGTAAAATATATTATAGCTTTTGGGGACATGCTTTAATTCGATTTGTTGGCTCAGGAAAATCGCCAAATGAAGATTTAACTTTAAGTTTTATTGCTGATTTTAATGACTATGAACTGGATAATTGGAAGGCCTACTTTGGAGGTTATGAAGTTTTAAGCGTAATAAAACCATTAAGTGCTTATATGGATGAGTACATCGTGGGCGAGTCTCGTAAAATGTATCGTTATGTTCTCAATGCTAGTCAAAAAGAGAGAGAGAAATTTTTAAATATTATTCGATCATGGATTAAGGATACTAAGAAAGCTGGACCTTACACCTTTAGAGTAAATAATTGTTCGGGCTTAATTATGAAGTCCTTACATCA
>CAJXHA010000214.1 GCA_913053615.1 uncultured Bacteriovoracaceae bacterium
TTTTAAATCAACTCTTGAATTATATTGTTTAACATTATCCATTAATCGACTTAACTCAGTTAACTCACTCTCTTCATAGCTTTGCGATTGTCGACAAAAGCCAACTTGATTTAAGAGCGAATAATCATCGGAATATCCATCATGCTCAAGATAATCATCACATTGATCTAAAATATCACATGCATTTTGAAAGCGATCATCTTCACGCTTTATTCGATGGTACTCATCTTCAATTTCTTCTTCGAGAGAGGCAATTGATCGATTGGCCTGTTCACGAACTTCTTCTAAGCGATCCCTTAGTTGATCATAAGAAGAAACAACATCACCAAAGTACATATTTAAATTTGGATCCTCTCTAATCTCATCTTGAACTTCAAAAATATTTCCGGCAGCTCTCTCAAGAGCTCTCAAGTTGCCCATGATTCCTTCTGGTGTTTGAAAAGATTCACCACAATAACTTCTTCTTGCGAGCGCACAGTGATTAAAATTATCAAAGGAGTCATTTAGAGTTTCGGTCGTTATTTTGTGCATACAGTATGCTTTGAAGTGATGACAGTTGCCTGAATCTAAATTTGTCACATCACATTCTTGTTGTAAGCGTAAACTATTACTTTGATTTATTCTCTCTAGATCATAACCAGCTGAACTCAATGCTTCTTTAAATGTAGTATTTCTAATTGCATGGCTTCGAGAGTTGTTCACAACTGAGCGATAGTCTGTACTTACCTGGCCTTCCCAAAAAACAGTATCACCACGATGCCAACCTTGAGAGCGTGAAAGGGGCTTACAAATTTCCTCTACATTTGCCTCAGCAAATACACCTATTGAAAATAAAAAGAATAGAATTAATAATTTCACATAGTCTTATCGGCTACTTAGATAAAATATTTGACCTTTTCTTAAGCTTATTACAGAGCTAAGGCACTGAAATTACTTAACATTTATCGTGCCGATATTAATTATTCCACTTTGCTTATCATCTAATTTGATTTCGACAGGCCTAAACCCTGATATTTCTAACTTTAAAAGATTACTATCAATCCCCTCAATAAAGGTATTACCCTCACGATCTGTAAAGAAAAGAACTCCATTTAGCTTTCCTAGTTTTAGTGAGTATGGCTTTCCTTTAACGATTATTTTCGCCTTAATACTCTTCACACCTTTATCTTTTATTTTTATAAGATGTGCACTTTTGTATTCGGGAAATAAAACAAATGACTCCTTTTCTAGTGATAAACCATCACTTAAATAGGTTGGGTCAATTTCTATTTCTCGGTATTGATATGGAACTAAATTCGTTAATGCCAAGTTTCCAATTAATGGCGTTTCTGTATCAGCATAAGGTGATGTTGAACGTAAAACAATTTTTTCATTTTCTAAATTATCACTTGGTTTAAAGAGTGCAAAACTATTTGCATTGGGTCTTGAAATAGCAAATGCAAAGCCATCATCATATGCTGCCAATAAAGAACTTCCTACAGTAATTCCTTGTAGACCATAAGTTTCACCATCAATATTGGCAGCTGCTCCTCTAAGACTGAAGTCTGCCATTGGTGTTGGCAATCGTACATTTAACTCTCCTGCCTGAGAGTTTTCTTCATCATCAGTATCTGCAGTTAATGTAAAGATAGGTTCATATAATTTATTATTATTATCCTCTGTAAAAGTAATACGATTCTGTTTATTTTCTACATCTCTATAAAAAGTTGCATACTTAGTTGAGTCATCAAATGTCCATGTTAGAAAGAGTGAACTTGTAATATTCTCCTCACCTGTATGATCCTTAATACGAGTAGAGTAAAAATTTAAATTCATGGATCGTTTTATTCTCCAATTACCAGAGATGTTTAAAGTTTCTCTACGGGGTAAGGAAAGATCTTGATAAGTTGCGACACCAGCCCCCACATTTAGTGTTAGCTGTTTTAGCACAGGTAGAGATAGGTTTACATCTAATGACTCTTTTATTGGAACTGGGCTAAAGGTATAGTCACTTGAAAAGTCTTTGTGTAGGTTTTGATACCTTAATAGTGTAGCAACACCATTAAAATAATTTGTACCTTGTAATTGATACTGCCAACTTAAAGAGTTCCCAATACCACTAACTTTTTCGTCATCATTATTTAAATTCTCTGACACAGCAAAGTCATAAAATAAATTCCCCCAACTCGTTGCAACTCCCTCTGTCAATCCATAAAGACTAAATTCATTAAATGCTTGTGCAAAGAGACCCGTGGAAAAAAAAGAATTAACCCCATATTGATAATAAGCTGAATGTAAGTTTTTATCATCATAAGTTCTTACTAATCCTTGATCAATAAAAGGCTTTCCACTAGAGAAGGAAAAATTAGACTCTCCCCCCTTTAAAAGATTAATACTCGTTGGGATATTGTATTCAAGAATTCGACTCCCTCCAAATTCATCTAAGATTTCAATTCTAACAAAATTAAGACCATTTATAAGTGGCAGATTTGAAAACTGATAGTTTCCGGCTGGGAGAAATTCATCTTTTATAAGGTTACCATTCACAAATGTTTTCACTCTTGAACGAGTATAAATTTGAAATTCTTCAGCTCCTTCGGGATAAGGTCTATTATAAGGATCAATTGAAAAAGTTCGTTTTACACTGACTCCACCAATTTGGTAAGAGTTCATAAAACCAAAGCGTCCTGTATTTGTATCTCCAAGCTTAAAGCGGACTCTTTTATCAATCCAATCCTTAGTTAAGCTTTTATTTCCATGAAACCAATATCCACGTTCATCTGTATCTAATTGCTCTTCATAATAGCCCGTAGCTTCAAGAACAAATCCTTTTAAGTTTATAAATGAGTCATAACTTGTTGAGACATAATTCCCCCCAAAGTAGGAATCCGCAAACCTTCTTTCCCCTCTCAAAGAAAGGCCTGTTGCAAAAGGTGCTTTCTCAAGAGAGATTCCGGCGTACTCAAGCTTTGGGTTATTATCCATAAATTTTAAAGAGACTTTTAGGTGTTCTAGAGGAATTTTAATAATTCCTTTGAGGCTTCTTACATCATATTCAATTTGATAAGGAGATTCTTGTAAATTTATGTACTCACTATCAAAATTTATTTTTCTAAATTGCTTTTCTTTTAAAAGAATTTTTAATTTTTCTAGAAAATTCTTTGAGGAAACTTTTTTTAAAGTCTCCCCTTGCATAATAACTTCAATCTCACCGATACTTTTTTTAGCAACAAAGAACTCTAAACTTGTTTTTGTTTCTCGATTTCCAAAAACTTGTGAGTACAAATCCTGAGCATATGTATCTGCATGAAAGATTAAAAGAGCAATAGTTATAAAGATTTTATTTATCAAAACTCAAGTGCCCTTTATAGGATGCATCTAAATCTTTAAGAGGAGCAAATTCAAAAACTCTGGTTGAGTTAGCTAGAATATTCTGACCTTCTAATTGCTTCAGCTCCCTCATAGCAAGTTCGAGCCTCTTATCTTTTTTTTCAAAAAATATTTTTACATTCTTTAGGTATTGATGCTTATTACCTTTATTTGAAATTGTAACTTTAAGCACCTTTGCTTGCTTAAAACTTTTAATCTCTAAGTTTGATTTAGACTTTCCATTATCCACATAGAGTGCTGCCTGATACTTTAAAAGCATCTGGATGCCAGACTTTTTATTTTCATCTAAGTTAAGAGGAACTTGCTCTGCAATTACTCTAAAAGATTTTTCACCCTTCAGTTCTTTCTTACCTTTCCATTTAATCTTAATAGAGCGCTTATCCTTTGGGGGAACAATAACTTGTGGTGGAAATGCTTCAATCAAAGATGTATCAGGCAACTTCTCTTTTCCATCAAGCAGTTGAACCCTCTCTTTGACTGTGATGAGTACTGGTATTGGTTTTTGTGTGGGATTATCAATTTGAAAAGTAACTTTATCAGTTTCAGAAACATCTAATGTTTCAGTCATCGGACTAAAACTGAATGAGAATAAAAAAGGTAAAATGAGTAGCCATCCTAAGCGCATTATTTCTCCATCATAGGAACTAACCTATTAAAATTTATACCTTTTTATTATAAGAGATTTTTAGAAATGTTAAATAATAGGCAGAGATGTCGCTAGTTGAAACTAATAGTGATTATTTTATGAGTCTTAGTTTTTTGTATATTCATTTGATACTTGGATTTAGGAACATTAATGCGAATATCCTCATCGTTAAACCCCTCAACTTTATCTGCCAACATAATACTTGCAGGAACCCTTCCTCGAATGAATAAATTCGATGACTTAGAAGCCATAACACTGAAAGATAATAATAAAAAAAGCCCAATAATTTTCATCATTGGGCTTATCGGTTATTTGACCAAAATACTTAAGTATTAATTAGCTGAGATTGTAAAAGTAACTGTATCTGTATAATCACCTTGAATTAAGTTCTCATGGGCTACACCTGTATAGCTGATATCAATATCTTTATTGGCATCAACAGCTGAAGCTGAACTAAATACAAATTCATCACCATTTACTAAATCCACTGAACTTCCATCATAAGTTAATGCATAATTTATAAAAGAAGATGTAACTGACTCATGCACAAGTGAACCAGCATTAGCAGAACTAATATTTACTTTATAACCTGTATTAGAGTTTGATTTTTCATTCACAGTCGCAACCTTTGCATCTGTTTGAGTTGTATCAAGAGGAAGTGAAGAAGCTAATGCCTCTGGTGACACTTCAATAGATAGTAAAGCAGGAACTGTACCACTTAATATCAAGTTACCAGTAGTAGCCGCCATTGACGAAATTGATGTAAGTACTAAAAGTGTTGATAATAATTTTTTCATTGTGTTTCTCCTTAGAACCCTTAATGAGTAGCTAATTATTAATATGCATATAGCGTACCAATCTTCTTTATGTGATTCTAGGGGGTTAAATTCTGCAGGTGTCAAAATATTCTTAACACTTCTTAACTTTTAGACACTAAGAGAGCAATTTGGCCTATTTAGGTGGATGAAAGACGTCATAAAATACGGTTTTTAAGTGATTTTCCTAGCTTTAGTTCAATAAAACGGTAACTTAGGTGAGATAAATACAAGAGAATTACACAACTAATTACTAAGCCAGTTATTTGTAAAGCTAGAGATATGTCTTGAATTCTTGAATCAAAGACTACTCTATAAGAAAAATCAAAATAGAGATGGATAATTGCATGGATCATATAGATGGAATACGATCTTTGGCCCAACCAAATTAAAGAGCTAGTATTTAAAATCGTTTTTTTCTTCTCACCTATAACACTTGCAACCAATAGAATAAAAAGAAAGACAATGAGTGAATCAAGCATTTCAAAATGCATTCCTAAAAGACAAAGAGTGCTTAAAACATAGGTCCATGAAGAAATGGAGCTGAGTTTGTTCTGGATTTGATACAGAAATATTCCAGCACATATCCCAAGCCCACATCGGTACAGTGCTGGTATTGAGGCATAGTCTAAATTGCCAAGTGGTCTCTCTATTAAAAAGTAGAGACCTAATAATAAGACTAATAATATAAGAGGAATTAAGCGTTTGATCTTAGTAAATATAAGAAAAAGAAATGGCATAAAAAAGTACCATATCCATTCCGTACTTATACTCCAAGCTGGATAATTCCAACTAGTACATTCAAAACACCCTCTTGCAAATAGGCCAGAGGACTGTAAGAGGGTGAAGTTAAATAATAATGCCTTAGGATTAGTTATATTCTTAAAGCTTGATTCTACAGGGTTTAAAAAATATTCTCCTCCCCAGTAAAGAACGACTAATAGTAAAAGGGTCACTAGATGAAGAGGATATAATCTAATAAAGCGCTTTTTAATAAAGGTTTTATAACTTTTAAACTCAACACCTTTATTAAAGTCACTAAAATAATTAAGTGCTAAAACATAGCCACTTAAAATAAAGAATAAATCAACAAAAAGGTAAGATTTTTTAACTAATGGCGTGAATGCGAGAATCTC
>CAJXHA010000215.1 GCA_913053615.1 uncultured Bacteriovoracaceae bacterium
TTTTAATGAGTTACCGATAAGTTATCTATGAAGAAGTATCTAATTCTCATGTTTTTATTTAGTTTCCAACTCTTTGCACAAGAAGAGTGTTACTCTACTCAGAACTTTTTAGAGGGTATTGAAAACTTTTCTAGAACAACAAATAATATTACTCGTTGTGTTCCACTTTCGGTTGGAGATGCAAAGGCCTTTGATACAGATCTCAGTGACAGAGTACGTGCACAAGATGGAGGGCAAAGATACTACGCTCCAAACGCTTCACAATACCTCTTAAAAAGAGTTTCAGAAGACACTTATGATGTTGTATTTAATTTAAACTTTACAAAGGATGAATCAGCGACAGTCGAGCCAAGTGAAATGCTCGAACGAGTACAGAGGTGTTTAGCAATTAGCTCAAATAGTTTATTCAACTCAGCTAATAAAAAGATACGTTTACTTGCTGTATCTCCAGATGTTGCAAGCGAAATGAATCCTAGACCTCCGAAAATTGATATTACAATTACGAAGCCTGAAGATAGAGGTAATGCTCAATTATATGCCTCAGATTTTAACTGTGCCACAATTACACATGAATTATTACACTTTTTAGGTCTATGCGATGAGTATCAAGCAGATCCTGCGAGAACAGAAGAGAGTCAATGTCGTGCACTAGGACCAAATAACTCTATTATGGGTGCATCTATGAACGATGTATTTGCTGCAACGGTTGGAGAGATGGGAAGTTGTGACTTATCAAATGCCCCCGTAAAGTTGGCTGCTATAAAATCAAATAATAAAGTTTTAAAAGAAGCAGCACTAAGAAAAACTAGCTTAGAAGCATTATCTTTTAGTCGAGTTGATGTTGGATTAGATGGCTCTAGAGTCGTAAATGGAGAGCGTGTAGATATCGTAACTCCAAGTGTGTTTAATTTATTTTGTTCTTTTGCTTCCGGCAGTGATATCAATAGCTTTACTCCAAGCTCAGAGAATGATGCTTTCACCAGAATTGATTCTCAAACTGAAACAAGTCTAACTACTAGTTCTTATGTGCTCACAGATGATGGGACTGGTGGATATACAAATACAATTCAATGTGACTGTAGTAACCAACCTGCTTCATATATAAATATATGTAAGAGGTTTATATATTTAGCAAAGTTTAGATTAGAATCACTTGCTAATCCCAGTGCAAAAATTTATCACTGTCCATTTTATAAAGATAGTAATCAGCTTATGCAGCCTACAAAAATACCAAACCAAGATCTTGACTTAGAAGCAGGTGAAGTTAAAGTAAGTGGAAATATTATTAACTTTAGAGATCAACCTATTCAAGAGTCACGTTCATTACTTTTTGATGCTCATTTTGATAAAATTATTCAAGGTTCTTGTGTAACAGAAGATATGAGTTCTTCAGTAGTAAACTATAATCAGTGTGCACGTTTTAGTAGGTCCCATTCAATGAGGGATGTTAGTTGTAACGAAAGACCACCACATTGTGATGGATTTGATTGGTTAGGTAACTCAAACCAATAATTACTGCTCCCCTGGTGTACCTGGAGCTGTTGTTCCACTAGGAGGTTTCGACTCTAACCTTCTTCTTCTCATCATTTCTTGACGTGCTTTTTGACGACGCATTTTTCTTTGCTCTTCATCCATAAAGCTATTTGGGCGATTTAGTCTTTTTTGTTTCATCTCTTGTAATTTCTTTTTTCGCAACTCTTCACGCTTAGCCTTTTGCTCATTGAACATAATGCCTTTTTTATTTTTCATCTTCTCTTGATTTTCGAGACGCTTCTTTTTGCGCAACTCTTCTCGCATCTCTCTTCTTTTTAGGCCTTGATTAGTTTTTAGATTTTTGGTTTTTTCTTTCCACTGAGCAAGCTTCTTACTTCTTTGCTCTTTAAATTTAGACCACTTTAATTCATCTCTATTCCATTTTGATAACTTCTCACGTATCTTTGCTCTACGGGCTTGCCTAATTTCTCTAAATTTCTGCTTCTTATCTGATAATTCGTTAAATTTCCAGTCGATACTTTTCTTTAATTCATTATCTCTAAGTCTTTTAAACGTTTTATCATTTTCTATAAAGAGAGTCGCGCCAGGTTGAATAATATCTCGTTGGTCATTATTATTAACTTCAACTGCTCCCTCATTGATTGTTAAGATCACATCTTTTTCATCTCTTGGAACATCAAGTAGGAACTCAGTCCCTCTGATTCCAAAAGTAGTTTGCTTAGTTTTAATTTTCATTGATTCATTATCAGACTTTTTAAGCACTTTGATAAAGAATGTTCCTGTTTCCATTAATAAGCTTGCAGGCTTTTCAATCTCATCACTGTCTTCAAATTCATAAGCAAAGCTTTCAAAGCTAAACTCACTTGGCCCCTCAACTCTATGTACTGAGTGATCACCTAATTTAATAACTACTTGTGCATTCTCGCGAAGTACAATAGTTTCATTCTCCTCAAAGCTATCCCCTTTTTTAACTTTCACTGGATTATTAATCTCAACATACTTATAGACATCACCGCGAATATGTTTAAATACCGCTTGTGCCCAAATTAAATTTGATAATGAGATAAGAAGAATTATTAATTTCATGAGTCGCTCGTAGATTTAGAATTTTAAGTTATAGCGCATTCCTGCTTGCTGGTTATTGCGGTGGTCATAATAGAAGTTGATATCATAGGCATTGAATTCAACTTGCCCTGTGACTAAGGGTGCAAGCAAAAGAACTTTATCCGCATAGTCCCCTAGAGTTTTATTCTTAATATCATCGACAATCTCTTCTGATTTTTCTTTTACAAAGGAATAAGACAAAAGTGCCTCTTGTGTTTTATTAACCATTTGAGAACTGGCATATAGAAAAGATGAGAATGTAAAAAGACAGAAAATAATCTTCAAGCAAAACTCCATTTTTACTTAATACTATTTTACGGCTTAAAGAAATTGGGAACAAGTGTGAAATACTCTCCACTTAAGGCAAAAAAAAAGGGAGATACTTAAGTATCTCCCTCTACTAATTACGCAATATTAAATATTTATTGGTACATATCTTGAAAGCTAACTAGAAATTTAAAACATAGTAGAGCAACTCCAGTTGGTAAGAGAGCTGATTTTAATAGACCAATTGGACTAATACCATCCTCACCAAAGTTCTCTTTTAAGATTCCATAACCAGCTGGGTTTGGTGCATTGGCAATTACAGTTAAACCACCACCAGTTACAGCACCAGCTACGAGGTAGTATTTCTTAGCATCTGTTAGGTCTACTAATGATCCTAAATAAGTAAGAGCAGCATTATCAGTAATACCTGTAAGTGCAGTTGAACCTAGATAAAGTGGAAGTGTATCTAAGCTTGCAAGTAATGGTTGTAACCACCACTTTTGTAAGCTTCCTAAAGTTACAAGACCACCTAAGAAGAAACCAACAAGAAGTGACTCTTTTAACTTTACAGGATCTTGATATTCTTGAGTTACAGTAGTGAAACCTAAGAAGAATAAGAAAATCCCAAAGAACACAACCATGTGGTGAGCTGTCATAACAACAAGAGCAAGAAATAAAATATGAATTAAAGTAATCCACCACTTTGGTTTCATATGAGCTTTATTATCTGGACGAAGATCAAACTCTCCACCAAGTTCTGTCTTATTCATTGCTGCAACTAAAACTGTATTGATAACAACTGCAATAGCGGCTTTATATCCGAAGTGACCTAGCATGTGCATTAGCCCCCAGCCCCATTTTCCTGCAACCATTAAAACTGGAGGTGCAGCAAAGTGAGAAAGAGTTCCACCAATTGATACGTTTACGAATAAAAGACCAATGGTTGCATACTTAAATTTCATAGACATATCAGGCTTAGAGAAAAAGTTCTTTTGTAAAATAAGTGCCGTCACTGTCATAGCTGCTGGTTCAGTAATAAATGAACCAAGTAAAGGTCCAATAATTAATGCTGAAATATAAAATGATTTTTTCTCACCAATTGGAATTAGTTTTGAAAATGCAACGATCATTTGCTCAGCAAACTTAATTACAGGTCTTGTCCCCGCCATTGCCATAATAACAAAAACAAATGCAGGCTCAGTAAAGTTTAACCCCTCAAGGTATTCGATAGCGTGATGTCCACCAGTAGTTGCTGCCATTGAAACAACAAAAACAGCTGCCCACATACCAAAAACTGCTTCCACTTCCCCTAAGAAGTGAAAGAACTCTCCGCCAATTGATCCCGGCTCATAGGAATGAGCGATATGCTCAAACTTTTTCACAAGAAATGTGTGCATCACAGCAATTGCAAACAATACTGTGGCTAAAATCTCCATCCCAGTTGGTTCCATTTTTAACCCCTTAAAAATAAATATGTATTAATCTTAGTTTAAACTAAGTAAAAGATATTTCTAGCTAAAAGTTGATTAAATTGTGAAATATTAGCCGTCATCACCAATTGAAGCCACAGGACAGGCCTCTAATTGTTCCATGCACAGTTCTTCTTCCTCAGGAGTGCTAGGCTGCTTAATAATATAGGCATTCCCATCTTCATCTTCAGCAAAAAACTCCGGAGCTCCAGTATAACAAACATTACAAGCGATACACCCTTCTCCATTATCATCATCTGGATCAGTGCAATAGAATTTACCAGGGATATTTTTTGGGTGTTTCATCTCTTTATTTGACATGATGCTTCCTTATACAATTGACTTTAATTTTAGTTCGTTTTAATTCGAGTTATAGTTAATTTATGCTTATTATACGGAATATATATATTTTAAAAAGGATATAGTCTATATGAAAGAGAAATCTTTAGAATTGGCCAAGAGTTGGGCAAGTAATAATTACTTTGATGAAGAAGATCGTAAAGGTCTAAGCAACTTATTAGAAAACCCTGATAAAAATATTGATGAAATTGTAGAAAGTTTTCATAAAGATCTAGAGTTTGGAACAGGTGGACTACGTGCCATTGTTGGCTTTGGCTCTAATCGCATGAATAAATATAATGTTCGTAAAGCAACTCAAGCCATGATCAATATTTGTAAAAAGCAATTTCCTAATACTGATTTAAGAGCAGCAGTCTCATATGATTGTCGTCGCTTTAGTGATGAGTTCGCTAAAGAGGTTTGTTCTGTTTATGCGGCCAATGGAATTAAAGCATTTCTTTTTAAAGAACTTACTCCTACTCCTCTCTTATCTTATGCAGTAAGAAAGTTTGATGCTCACTCAGGAGTTATGATTACAGCCAGTCACAACCCAAAACAGTACAATGGTTTTAAGGCCTATTGGAATGATGGAGCACAAGTGACACCCCCAGTGGATCAAGAAGTTATCGATGCCTATGGTGAAATCTCTGATTGGAATGAAATTAAGTCCATGGATTTTGAAAAGGCTCTTACTGAAGGTTTGGTAGAATATATCGATGAAAGTATTAAGGATGAATTCTATGAAATCATTGAGAACACTCTTCCTAATATTGAGCTCTCTAAAAAGGAAGGCGAAAAAGCTAGTTTTATCTATACACCACTTCACGGAACTGGTTATATCCCTTGTTTAGAAATCTCAAAACGTTTAGGTTATAAGAACTTTCATATTCAAGAAAACCAAGCACAACCAGATAGTGAGTTTTCAACAGTTAAAACCACTCCAAACCCAGAAGACCCAATAGCATTAGAGTTTGCGGTTGAAAATATGCTTAAAAATAATTACGACATCGCCTATGGAACAGACCCTGACTGTGATCGTCTAGGAGTTGTGGTTAACCATCAAAAAGAAGCTCATTATTTAAATGGGAATCAAATTGCATTTTTAATGCTTAATTACTTATTTAAATTACACAAAGAAAAAGGAACTCTTCCTAAGAATCCACTTGTCATTAAAAGTATTGTAACTTCACCACTACAGAGAAAAATCACTGAAGCTTACGGGGGAACATTACTTGATACATTAAC